>DAISKX010000230.1:0-6180 GCA_036820725.1 Nitrospiraceae bacterium | reverse complement strand
ACATGCGGCATCCCATGGGGCGAGTCCTTGCGCGAGGAGGCCTACGATCATACCGGTTAGGACGTCTCCGGTGCCCCCGGTAGCCATACCAGGGTTTCCTGTCGGGCAAATTGCCACCAGACCATCCGGTCTGGCCACAACTGTCCGTGCACCTTTCAGCACGACCAGGACGCCGCGCTCTCGTGCAAATCGTCCCGCCACTCCGATACGGTCCGCGTTGATCGATTCGGGGGTCGCATCGATTTCCAAACGCGACATCTCACCGGGATGCGGAGTGAGGATAGGTGGAATTTTGCATTCGGTGAGCAACGAGGCTTTTCCCGCCAAGGCGTTCAGTGCGTCTGCGTCCAGGACACTGGGTTTGTCTAATCGTTTTACCATCTCCTGTATCAACTCCACCGTCTCATGATGCGTGGTCAGCCCGGGACCGATTGCGACGGCACTTCTCCCGCGGATGAAAGTGAGGAGGCGATCCAGCCCGGACCGGCCCAATGTTCGCGCTTTCGTTTCAGGCATCGGTGCCGTCATGGCTTCGAGCAATTTGGTCTCGAGTGTATCGTTTACGCTCAATGGGACGGCGACCGTCACGAGGCCTGTGCCCACTCTTAATGCGGCCTTGGCGGCCATGGCCGCGGCACCGGTCTTGCCGACTGAACCGGCGATGAGGCCGGCATGACCAAAGGTGCCCTTGTGGGAGGATGGAGAGCGCAAGGGCAGGGATGCCTTCGCCGCGCCATGGGTCATGAGAATTGTCCGACTTTCGATGGAGTCAACAAAGGATGGTGGAATACCGATGTCGACGACGTGTACCGTCCCGGCATGGTCGATGCCCATCCCCACATACAAGCCGATCTTAGGAAGGCCGAGAGTGACAGTGTGATCGGCGCGGACGGTTGGACCGAGAGTTGCCCCGGTATCCGCATCCAGTCCAGACGGAATATCCACTGCAATGACCTGGCGTCGCGCACCGTTGATCGCTGTAATGGCCTCTCCGAAAAACCCGGATACCGTACCTGAGAGTCCGATTCCGAAGATTGCATCGACGATCACGTCACTCGCCGCCAGAAGTGCCCGCAGCTTGTCAGTATCGACTGAGACATGAATCGTTCCTTTTTTGGTCGCGTGGACGAGCCGGCCATGCATGACTTTCGCATCGCGACTCAGTTCGGTCGGTGGGGCCAAGAGAATGACATGGACATCGATCTTCTTTTTAACGAGCAGTCGGGCAACCACCAGTCCGTCGCCACCATTATTTCCTTTCCCACAGACGACGGTGATCAGCTTATTCTTCAACGGTGAGGAGGCGCACTCAAGTTGCTGGACCACACCCAGGCCTGCCCGTTCCATCAACGTCAGACTCGGGATGTGCGCCTCCATGATCGTCCGGTGGTCGAGCGCTTGCATTTGTGCAGCCGTTAATATTTTCATGGTCTCGGCGTACCGATGATGGGGCGTGCTCTACGACTTGAGACGGGAGTCTGCGTGAACCTCTGCCTGTCGGATCATTGAAGGAGTTCTTTCATCTCCCGAACGGCTTGTTCGAGTCCTACCAGGATGGCTCGGGCAATAATGCTGTGCCCGATGTTATATTCCACGATCTCCGTGATGCGCAGCATGCGGCGCACATTCTTGTAGTTCAGTCCATGGCCCGCATTGACGCCGAGTCCAAACTTATAGGCGAGTTTCGCGGCCTGAGTGAGCGCGTCAAACTCGTCGTCCTCCTCTTTGGACCGCTTGGCATTGGCATACCGTCCGGTATGGAGTTCCACATACGTCGCACCGACCTTGTGGGCGGCCTTGATCTGATCCAGGTTCGGTTCGATGAAGAGACTGGTGGGAATGCCTCCATCGCGCAGCATGTCAATCACACGCTGAATCTTATCCTTGTGGGCGGCCACATCCAGTCCCCCTTCGGTCGTCAATTCCTGTCGCCGTTCGGGAACGAGGGTCACGAGATCAGGTTTTACGTTGAGAGCAATCTTAACCATCGTGTCGTCGGCAGCCATCTCCAGATCGAGTTTGGTTCGAACGATTTCGCGAAGAAGGGTCAGATCCCGGTCCTGGATGTGCCGACGATCTTCCCGTAGATGGACAACCAGCCCATCGGCTCCAGCCAACTCGACGAGAACCGCGGCTGCCAAGGGATCGGGATCGGTGCCGCCACGGGCTTGTCGTAGTGTCGCGACGTGATCAATGTTGACCCCTAAACGAGCCATGAGTAAAACAAGGCTCCCATGATTGGTGCGGACGCAGGCTTGCAGTTGATCAAGACCAGGGGAAATCTACTAATAATCGCCGCATTCATAACAGAAACACCCGCACGTGAGCAAGGACCGGTCGGCAGGACATTTTCTCCTCGAATTTGGTCATGCACGCCACTGGGAATGTCGAACAGAACCCCATAGAATCATAAGGAAATTGACTCAATGAATAGCCTCAACTAGAATACGCTACTTCGAGAGGTTTGTGTCCTTACCGATGAACGTTGGCGTCCGCCGACAGGAAGTCTGAATCGAATGGGAATGGCAGAGGGATTCTACCGGATCAAGCGACTTCCTCCGTATGTGTTCGCGCAGGTCCAGGCTCTGAAGCTGGAGGCCCGCCATCGGGGTGAAGACATTATCGATTTTGGCATGGGGAACCCTGATCAGCCGACACCCGGCCACATTGTCGATAAGCTGGTGGAAGCCTGTAAGAAAGCGAAGAACCACCGGTATTCGGCGTCGAAGGGCATCACCAAGCTTCGTCATGCCATTGCTACGTGGTACAAGCGGAACTACGAGGTCGATCTGGATCCGGAGACTGAGACCATCGTCACGATCGGATCCAAGGAGGGCATCGCCCATCTGGCGCTCGCGATGATCGGACCTGGAGATGTGGTGTTGACGCCCACGCCGACCTACCCGATTCACATGTATAGCTTTATCATTGCCGGTGGCGAAGTGCGTGGGATCGAGCTTCGTCAGGACAGCGACTTTTTTGATGATTTGATGCGGGTCTATCGACAAACCCTCCCGCGGCCCCGCATCCTCGTCATCAACTTTCCCCACAATCCGACCACGGCCATCGTCGACCTGGAATTCTTTAAGAAGATCGTCGCATTTGCAAAAGAGCACAATGTCATCGTGATCCATGATTTGGCCTATGCGGACATCGTCTTCGATGGATACAAGGCGCCGAGCTTTCTGCAGGTTCCTGAAGCCAAAGATGTCGGGGTCGAGTTCTATACGCTTTCTAAAAGCTACAACATGCCGGGATGGCGCGTTGGGTTCTGTGTGGGGAATCCTGAAGTGGTCGGTGCGTTGGCAAAGATCAAAAGCTATCTCGATTACGGGATTTTTCAACCGGTGCAAATCGCCAGTACCGTGGCATTGAACGGACCTCAGGACTGCGTCAAGGAGGTCGTGCAGCGTTACCAGAGTCGTCGTAATGTGCTGGTGAATGGACTCAACCGGATTGGATGGCCGGTTGCCCTGCCTCGCGCGACTATGTTTGTATGGGCTAGAATTCCGGGAGCCTATCGCCATATGGGATCGTTGGAATTCTCGAAACTCTTGCTGGCAGAGGCGAAGGTCGCGGTCTCGCCGGGCATCGGCTTTGGCGAAGGGGGGGATGAGTTCGTCCGATTTGCGCTCGTTGAAAATGAACATCGGACCCGCCAGGCGATCCGAGGCATCCGTAAAGCGCTGAATCTCGATGGTCCGCCGTGATGAAATCTGAAATCGGTGTCGGCATCATCGGATACGGGACGGTCGGCACGGGAGTCGCCCGCATCCTACTCGACAACGCGTCACTCATCCAACGCAGAGTCGGCGTTCCAATCAAGTTGGTGGGCATCGCCGATCTCGATATCCTCCGCGACCGGGGACTGTCGCTTGCTCCTGGCATCTTAACCACCCGCGCGAAAGACATCATCGAAAACCCTCATGTCGATGTGGTGGTCGAACTGATCGGTGGGTATGACGCGGCCAAGCGTGTCCTGCTCGATGCGATAGCAAAGGGAAAGCAGGTGGTGACGGCGAATAAGGCACTATTGGCCGTACACGGTGAGGAGATATTTGATGCGGCCACGCGCTATGGTGTGGATCTTGGCTATGAAGCCAGTGTCGGCGGCGGAATTCCGATCGTCCGGGCCCTGACAGAAGGTCTCGCGGCTAATACCATTCAATCGATCTACGGCATCATGAACGGCACATCCAACTATATCTTGAGCCGGATGACCAGCGAAGGACAATTCTTTGAGGTGGTGCTTGAGGAAGCGAAGCGTGCCGGGTATGCCGAGGCGGATCCGACCGTGGATGTGGCCGGTATTGATTCAGCCCACAAGCTCACAATTCTGGTGAGCCTGGCCTATGGCACGCCGGTCAATCTTAAGGATCTGTACACTGAAGGCATCACGGGCCTGACTCCGCTCGATATTGCCTATGCGAAAGAATTTGGGTTTGTCATCAAACTGTTGGCGATCGCAAAATTTTCCGGCGGCGAAATTGAGGCACGCGTCCATCCCACGATGGTCCCCGCCACGTCTCAAATTGCCAAGGTGGAAGGCGTGTATAATGCGATTCAACTCGTCGGAGACGCCGTGGAAGATGTGGTGTTGTATGGACGCGGCGCAGGATCCATGCCTACGGGGAGCGCCGTCTTGAGCGACATCATCGCCATCGCCAGAAATCTACTCAAGGGGGCGACCGGTCGGGTCCCACCGGCGTCGTTTCAGCAGGATCAACGCCGGACGTTACGTATGCGCCCGATGGACGAAATCTCGTCACTCTATTACCTCCGCTTCATGGTACTGGATCGCCCTGGTGTCCTGTCGCAAATTGCGGGGGTCTTGGGTCGGCACGGAATCAGTATCTCCAAGGTGCTGCAGCAAGGGCGGCAAGAAGGACAAACCGTTCCGGTCGTCATCATGACCCATATGGCAAAAGAGCGTGACGCTCAACGTGCGCTTCACGAAATCGACTCGATGCCGTTTATCTCTGAGCCCACGACGCTGATTCGCGTCGAAGGGAAGGACGATTAGACGGAACATCCCGTGGGAGACTGACTCTCATGAACCGCTGGCGCGGCATTATAGAAGAGTACAGAAAGTTTCTTCCGGTCTCGGCAAACACTCCCGTCATCACGCTGGGAGAAGGCAACACTCCCCTTATTCGTGCCGCGCGGCTCGCAAAGAAAATCGCACCGGGTATCGATTTGTATTTGAAGTACGAAGGCGTCAATCCGACTGGATCGTTCAAGGATCGTGGCATGACGATGGCGATCTCAAAAGCATTGGAGAACGGGGCGAAGGCGGTGATGTGCGCTTCGACAGGGAATACCTCGGCATCGGCTGCGGCCTATGGAGCGCGAGCCGGGCTGTCTGTCTATGTGCTGATTCCAGCCGGCAAGATCGCTCTCGGAAAACTCTCTCAAGCGATGATGCATCAGGCGACGGTGATCCAGGTCGAAGGCAATTTCGACCAAGCTTTGACGATCGTGAAAGAGCTGTCCGCCATGTATCCTGTTGAATTGGTGAACTCGATCAATCCATTCCGCATCGAAGGTCAAAAGACCGCCGCGATGGAAGTCTGCGATCAATTGGGAGATGCTCCCTCGCTCCATATACTTCCCGTTGGGAATGCAGGTAATATCACCGCCTATTGGAAGGGTTATACAGAGTATCGTGCAGCCAACCAGATTACTCGTATGCCGCGTATGATCGGATTTCAAGCGGCCGGGGCTGCTCCGATCGTCCTGGGCAAGGTCGTCGAAGAGCCTCAGACGGTGGCGACGGCCATACGGATCGGCAATCCGGCTAGTTGGCAGGCTGCGCTCAAGGCGGTCCAGGAGTCCTCGGGCTTGGTGGATATGGTAACGGACGAAGATATCCTCGCCGCCTATACTCTTGTGGCCGCTGAGGAAGGGGTGTTTTGTGAGCCGGCGTCGGCAGCCTCCGTTGCAGGAGTGATCAAGATGAGTCGAGCCGGTTCGCTGAGAGAAGGCGATACCGTCGTCTGTACGCTGACTGGTCACGGACTGAAAGATGCCGATACTGCTATCAGCGTTTCCCGCCAACCGCAGACGGTGAAAGCTACCCGCGATGAGGTCGCTCGCTTGCTCAATGTTTGACCACTCATGATATGCCCATGAAATATGTGATCTTGCACGCCGACGGCATCGGCGACGTGCCGCGTCCGG
>DAISKX010000229.1:0-6188 GCA_036820725.1 Nitrospiraceae bacterium | reverse complement strand
CGAGGGTCCGTCGTTCAGATAGAGCCTCGGACGCGAACCGCACGAGCGCCTCGATCACGCGGTACCCCTAGGTTGGTCAGACGAGAGATTCATTGCTTCCCTTCTGGTGCCAACTTCTCGATTCTCTTCGCCGCTAGGTGGAGTCTTCTGGATGATCTGGCCGGACGGGCACATACGCACGTCCGGCACGCGATGATTGATAAAGGTGGACGACTTATGCGAGCCGAATACGCAAGGGACGGAACGCCTTACCAAGGAAGTCACCCACGATGGCGATCGCCTTTGCCAGAGGCTCGCGTGACTCAGCACCCTCCGCGGTCGCGTATCATGGCTCGAGGAAAGACGGTCCCCGCATGGTCTGTCGCGAGACGGCTAAGAAGCGGCTGCGTATTGGCCGGAGCTGCCTTCACTCGCGCGCCTCATTCCTGAGATGCGCTATTTCGCCCAACACTTCGGCCAACAGCTGAACCAGCCTTGCAGGTTTTCCAACCAGATCCATTCTCACATGGACAGCATTGTTTCGCGAATCCAATATCTCCCGTGCCTTCTCTGTCACTTCTTTCGGGACGGCTACAGTAGCTTCCAAGTATTCAACTCGATGTCCAGTATAGATATGTCTCGCCTGCCTTAGACGGGGCAGATACTTCCGAACAGAGTCCCCGCTCACGTATTCGTCGAGAGCTGCTTCAAGAGCTGCTCCGCACATTATTGCTGTTTCGACAGACTGCCCGCGGATGTAGCAATCCGCCACTCTAGTGAGATAACCTCTTGTGGGCGCATTCGGAGCCGCAATCAGATAACCAACGAGCTCCAGGGCACGAGATGCATTGGCCGTGAGATCATTCGCATACTCTCTGGCCAGTTCGATTTCGAACCGATCTCCAAGCCCTTGCCATTCCGTTTCCGGAATCCTTTGAACTGCAGCGAGTAGCTCCTTGTCTGCCAGTGCAACGTCCAAGGTCTTGGAAAGATGGACAAGGCGACGAGCCACGAAACCGAGCTCTTGCGACGACTCATAATGGATGTCGAATTCAGCATCGTGCCGCTCGATAAGCTCCGCAATGTAGTCTGCCAAAGAATAGCCACCGGGGTCATACGCATACGCATCCGTCGGAACATTCTTCCCATCATCGTCCGTCATCTAACCGTCACCTCCTCGGGACTTTCAGAATACGGCCTATCAAGGCCGAATCCTGTCGACGAGTGCCGATCTAAGTAGTCTGTCTGTCCGCTAGCCAGCTCCCACCCTGTATGCAAATATTGCTGGCCAATGGGGGGACCATGAGAAAATGTTAGATCATTCAAGTGAATTGTAAGTTGCTGCTATCATCGATGCGGCCTCCTTCCGTAAGGAGGACATGATCTGAGAGCCTTCGTGGGCGTTACTGATCAGGAATGGTTCGACTTCTTATCTCGCCGCCCGGATCTCGATGAGGTGAACTTCTGGACCCCGCATCCAGGAAGGGGCGAGTTCAGACGGCTCGAGCGTGGGGAGCTGTTCCTGTTCAAGCTCAAAGCACCATACAATGCCATCGGAGGCGGCGGCTTTTTTGAGCATTTCACGCGGCTGCCGGTCAGCATGGCCTGGGCCGCCTTTGAGGAAAAGAATGGCGCAGGTTCTCCAGAAGCGACAAGAGAGAGAATTGCACGCTTGCGCCGAGACAATCCCAAGCCATGGGAGGACTACGTAATCGGGTGCATTGTTCTACTAGATCCATTCTTTTGGCCGATGGAAGACTGGATTCCTCAGCCTTCTGACTGGAGAAGAGAGATCGTTCAGGGCAAGGGATATGATCTGACAGTCGGAATGGGCCGAGAACTGTGGCGCCAGGTTGTCGACCGACTGGATCGTCATAGGCATCCATCGGTTGGCGGGGACAAATCTTCAGCCGCGATTCCCGGCGGGTATGGCGAACCAGTACCCCGGCCCACTCGTCTAGGGCAGGGCACGTTCAGGGTTGTGGTCATGGACACGTACGAGCGGCAATGTGCCATTACCGCTGAGCGCGCGCTCCCCACCCTAGACGCCGTGCACATTCGACCATTTAGTCTGGAGCCTAAGAATTACATCAACAATGGCGTGCTCCTCCGCTCGGATATTCACCGACTTTTCGAGGCAGGTTATCTCACGGTAACTCCAGGCTACAGGGTGGAAGTGAGTCATCGCATCCGTGATGATTTCGACGACGGTGAATACTATTTGCGCCTTCGCGGTACGGAGATCTTCCGGCCGAGGAATCTTGACCAGCGGCCTGATCCGGAGATTCTCCGCTGGCATAACGAAAACAGGTTCCGGGGATGACTGAGGGTTACGACTGGGTTGCAGATATCCAGCATAGACTCAGAGTCTTCGCCCAAGACCGTGATTGGCAGCGTTTTCACACACCTCGGAATCTTTCGGCCCTGATCGCTTCCGAGGCGGGTGAGCTCTTGGCTTTGTTCCGCTGGGATCAGGATTCGTTGGTAGAGCAACCTGAAGCTGTCCGCCAGGAATTGGCGGATGTCCTTCTTGGGGTTCTACGGTTCGCCGACGTGGCGGGGATAGACTTGCAATCCGCCGCTGTCGAGAAACTACAACTAAACGAAGTGAACTATTCCCGTTCGCCTCAAGGTCCTGACCGACTCTAGGAGCACATCTGGGGAGGAATGCTATGAAATCAGGAACCCAACTTGCACTTTTCGGTTTCGGTACTCGTCCATCTTACGCCGCCACAAGATCGTGGCCGTCTGAATGCCGTTGCCAGACGTAGTTGTAGACCCGTGAGGCGACCTCCTCGGTCTCCGTTTCGGTGAATGGCGGCCGAGGAAGAGCTTCATACAGCTTGTTCAGAATGAAAACTTCGACCTCGGCCTGGGTTGCCGCCTTCTGCGTCCAGCCCTTCATGTGGCGGAGCAACTCTCTTAGGGACGAGAGCAGTGTCTTGCTCGCCTGCTTCAGCCGCTCCCGATCCGCCTTGCTGATATTCTCCTTGAATAGTAGGTCGAACAGCGCCAGCTCCTCATCAGTGAGACCTTCCTCCGCCGCTCGCCTTTGCTCCGCATCGAGGCTGGCTGCGAGGGCAACAAGCTGCGCGAAGGTAGCTTCAACGGTCGCCCTGTCCTTCTCGCGGTTGTAGTCGGCAATGATCTCCTGGTACTTCTTGTAGTAGTCCATCCGCATTGGGTTGCGGGCGAGCATCTGGGCGAGCTTTTTCTCAACTACCTCTCGGATGTCCTGCAAGGCCGCGTGCTTCCGTCGGACCTTGCTCGCAAACTCTTCCCGAAGCTTCGCGAAGTCGATCTGGCTTAGATCTACCTTCAGCCCTTCGGCGTGGTCGCCGCCGTGCGCTGACGCCCGGATGGCCTCGTTGACAATCCGATGCAGCTCCTTCAGCACCTCGGTCACGTCGGCCGTGTCGCGCCGGTCGTGCAGCTTTCTGAAAATGGTCTCGATGTTGTCGTGCCGCTCGGCATAGGCGAGGGCACTCGGCTCCATCAGCAGCGCCTTGAAGCGAACGAAAATCTGTCGGGCCATGATCTCGAATCGGCGTTTCGCCTCATCGGACGTGTAGAGGGCGTCCACCGCGTCGCGCAGGGCTTCAATACGGTCAAATCCTGTAGCACCGTGGAGCCGAATCACGTCGAAGCCGAGCGCGAGGAGATGTTTTTCGGCCGCCTCTATGGCTTGGAGCAGGGCCGCGACCAGCTCCTCGATCGGAGCCACGATGTCTCCAGATCCGCTCTCGTCGCTCTCGTCGCCAAGTGCGTACTGCGCCAGCGCCTCTCGTAGGCTCTTGAGCATGCCGTTGTAGTCCACGATGACGCCGCAGGCCTTGCCGGGGAACACGCGGTTGGCACGAGCGATGGCCTGCATCAAGTTATGGGTCTTCATCGGCTTGTCGATGTAGAGCGTAGCCAGGCACTCAACGTCGAACCCTGTCAGCCACATCGCGCAGACGATGGCTATACGGAAGGGGTGTTGAGGGTCCTTGAAGGCATCGTCCACTGGGACGCGCTTGCCATCCGGGGTCTGGAAGCCGGTCTTCATCACCACGCGGTGCGGAATGATGTCGAAGCCCCACTTCTTGAAGTCACGGACCTCATTCTGCGCCTCGCTGATGACGATCTCGATGATCGTGCTCTCCATCCATTTAGCCTGGCTGCGGAGCCCCTCAAGTTCCGCCGCAAGACGCTCCCGGATTTCAGGATCTGACGCAGCCGCCAGTTCCCCCGTCTTGCCAGGAATTAGCGCCTGGAGCTGGGCGCGCTTGGCCTTCCAGCGCGGCTGGATGCACTGGAACATCCTCGCGCAGGTAATCTTGTCGATGCATACCAGCATCGACTTGCCCGTCTGCCAGCGGGTGGAGCAGTGCTCAACAAAATCCTCGGCCAGCTTGTCCAGACGGTCGTCGGCCGTGATGACCTCATAGTCCTTGCCGAGCAGCTTCTCTAGGAGCGTGACCTGATCCGGGTCTAGGTCGGCCTTCTCGACGGCATCGGCAATCCGGTCGTTCAGGTCCAGACGGGCGATCCCCAGCTTTTCGCCCCGATTCTCGTAGACCAGTTTGACCGTGGACTGGTCTTCCTCTGAGCGCTTGAAGTCGTAGCGTGAGATGTAATCGCCAAAGATGCGCCTGGTAAGTTCGTCGTGCTTGAAGAGCGGCGTACCGGTGAACCCGATAAAGGAGGCGTTGGGGAGGGCGCGGCGCATGTTCCGCGCGAACTTGCCCGCCTGCGTCCGGTGCGCCTCGTCCGAGACGACGATGATGTCGTCGCGGAGGCTGTAGGGCTCGGTGATAGGCTGGTTGAACTTGTGGATGAGGCTGAAGATGAAGCGGTGATTGCCACCCAGAATCTCTTGCAGCTCTCGGCCGGACCCGACTCGCGGCGTCTTCTCGTCCGTCACACCGCAGCCGCTAAACGTTCGCCAGATCTGGTCGTCCAGATCCTCGCGGTCAGTCATCACCAGGAACGTGAAGTTGCCGGGCACGACTCGGCGTACCTTCTCCGCGAAGAACGCCATGGAGTAGGACTTTCCGCTGCCCTGCGTGTGCCAGAACACGCCCAGACGTCCAAGGCCCTCATGGGCGCGTTTCACAAGCGGCAGCTCGTCTTTCCTGCCACCAGCGCGTAAGCCCGATGCATACGCCGAGTCAGCTGACGTCGCCTCGGCAACCTTCAGGACATCCGGCTTCGGCATCCGGTACTCGATCAGCCGCTCGGCCGGCGGGAACTGCCGCTTCAGCCCCTCCTGCCGTAGGACGGATTCGACGGCATTGTTGACACCGAGCACTTGGTGGTTGCGCGCCACGATCTTACGAGTGCCCCCGGCCCGGCTGTCATCGAACAGGATGAAGTTCTCAACCAGGTCCAGCAATCGCTCCCTCGCCAGCATTCCGTCAAGCAGCGCCTCGGCATCCAAGCGCCCCCTGTTCTTCTCGGTGTTGCGCTTCCACTCGACGAAGTGCTCCCATTTGCTGGTGATCGAGCCGTAGCGGGCCTGATCGCCGTTGCTCACAACGAGGAAGGCGTTGTGGTAGAAGGCGTGAGCGATGCTGTGTTTGGAGAGGTAGTCGGTGAGGTTGTTGTCGAAGCCGGCGCGGATGTTCCGATAGACCGCCTTCAACTCGATGAACACCAGCGGTAGGCCGTTCACGAAGCAGACTAGGTCCCCGCGCCGGTTGTAGTGCGGCACACGCACGCCCTGAACCTTCAGCTCGCGCACGGCGAGGAAGCGGTTTTTGGCAACGCTTCGGAAGTCGATGACTTGCGCGTGCGCGTACCGCGTCTCGCCGGTCGTGTCCCGCCACTCCACCGGTACCCCGCCACGGATGAAGCCGTAGAACTCGCGGTTGTGTTGAATCAGCGAGCGGGCGAAATCGATGTGGGTGATCTTCTCGATGGCGTGCTCGCGCGCAGATTCCGGAAGGCCAGGGTTCAGGCGCTCCAGCGCATCCCGCAGGTCGCGTACTAGCACGATCTCGCGCTCCGATGCCCGCCCCAGGGTTCCCTGTGCTCCAAAAGTCTCCGCCTTGTAGGCGTAGATGCTGTCCCAGCCGAGCGCTTCCTCCAGGTGCTCAGCAAAGGTCTGCTGGACCAGTCGGTCTTCGCTGTTTATGTCGGTGATCACGGCGTCATCGTCTGACGGACTATCTAACCTCTACTCGCCTCACGCATCGCCACCGTTCAGCGGTCCAGCTTCCCGAGCC
>DAISKX010000228.1:0-6296 GCA_036820725.1 Nitrospiraceae bacterium | reverse complement strand
CGGCTTTTGGCTATATTCACTCCCAATGCGGCCGAATCACCAGAAGGCGTTGCACTGGGCGCCAGCACGGCCGTCGCCGTCCCTGCGGGTTGCCTTACCGCCCTCGCGATATGGTGTGCCTCGTATGGGGCGGGACATAAAGCCCCGTGGTTTGGAAAGCGTTGGCTCCAAACGGTCGTCTGCATACCACTACTTGTTGCCGCAGTCCTTCTATTATGGATCCCGCTAGCCCCCACAGAAAAGAACCCTGCTGAAATCCAACCCTTAGCATGGCTAGGCGCCTTTATCCTGCTCAATATAGTCGCATTCCTGATCTATTGGCCGCTGAACAAGTCCGCGGGCGCAACGCATCATCCATGGCAAGCTGTGTTTATGTGGTGCCTGTCGGCCGTCGCGGCCGGGCTTGTCGGCGGACTCTCAATGGAGATGATATTCGGGGAGTTCGGGCAAAGTTATATCTGGCAGCGCGTCCCATGGCATCTGGTAGCATGGGGTCCCCCTCTGGCGCTGGTCTTGTTTGTCACCGCGCTCCATCTTCAACTTGGACTACGCGGGAAATATGAATCGGACATAAGCCGGGAGTGGTGGGCGAGCATGGTCGGCTGGCTTCTCATATTTGCGACGGTCTGGGGACTCGTGGCCGGTATCTCGATTTACGGACCGCTCATGTTCGAGCTCCTGCACAACTGGACGAAGACACAGTACGCCTTGATCGGAAGCTGGGTGTTCACAACACTGGGGGCCATCCTGGCGGGACGCAGCGCCAAGACTGGAGGTCTGCAAGCAACAGCTTGGATGGATTACGTCACCAAAACCCTCGCCCCCATTGCGGTCATAGGATTCTTATTTGCAGTCTCAATCGGACTGCATGCGGGATTGAGGCTTTGGACGGAGCCCGTCGGTCCGTTGAAAGATCCCTGTGCGGTGCCGAATTCGACCCACTCGATAGGCACACTCGATCTCGGCAGTCACACAGTCAATGTCGAAATCAGCGACGGGGAGCGACCCTCGACCTACTGCGGAATTATGGTGGAGTATTGGAGTCAGGTTAATGCGCACGGTTGGGAAAAAATTCTCGTTCTGTTCGGACTGAGTCTCGTCCTGGGGCTTGTCATGGGTCTCGCAATCGATATCAATCAGTTCTCCATGCAGGCTTTCTATCGCAACCGCTTAGTACGATGTTATCTACGCGCCATTCGAACCCAGGAACCCGAGCCCCATCCAATCACTGACTTTGATCCTGATGATGACTTTCCGTTGGCTGACCTCACGTCGGAAGGGGAAAAGTACTTCGGTCCCTATCTCTTGATTAACACAGCCTTGAACATTACTGATCCTACCCGGCTGGGTTGGCAGGAGAGAAAGGCGCTGGCATTTGTGTTAGCGCCAAAGTATTGCGGAAGCAACGTCACCGGTTATCGTCCGACAGAAACCTACGCGGATTCGATCAAGCTCGGCACGGCGTTGGGCATATCCGGGGCGGCTTTCTCCACCAACCTGGGCTATCAAAGCAGCCGGGCGCTGGCCTTCTTTCTCTCACTCTTCAACGTTAGGTTGGGATGGTGGATTGGGAATCCGATAGGCACAAAATATAGGCACCAGGGCCCGGGGTGGGGCCTGTTCTATCTGTTTGCCGAACTATTTGGGCGAGTCAACGAAGACAGTGAATATGTCTATCTTTCCGATGGCGGCCATTTCGACAATCTTGGCCTCTATGAACTCATACGACGGAGATGCAAATACATCGTATGCTGCGACGTAGGGGAAGACAGCGGGTTCAGTTTTGATGACCTGGGAATGGCAATTCGAAAAATACGCGCCGATTTCGGTATCGATGTCGAGATCAATCTCGAGATGGTCAGGCCTCTCAACAATGGAGGGTATAGCCGCTGGCACCACGCGATTGGAACCGTCCGCTACGACAGGGTGGATGAGAATTCACCGGTCGGCACCTTGGTATACATCAAGGCGTCCCTGGTCGGCGATGAGCCGGCTGACGTGCTGGAATACAAGTCGCATCACCCCGAATTTCCTCATGAGAGCACATTGGACCAGTTCTTCTCAGAATCGCAGTTCGAGGCGTACCGCGCGCTGGGCGAGCATACTGCCCGCGAGGTTTTCCGTTATGCGCAAGGCGCGTTATAGCGAGAGGGAGACGACGCTGTGAACGCGGATGGCTTCTTCGACGCATTGAAATCCTACTGGACTCCGTTGCCTCCGGGAATCCTGGAATCGTTTCTGGGGCACACGAAAGAATTCATGGAGCTGGAGGTCCGACTACGCAACGACCAGTCACTGGTGGAATATGACCGAGAGATGTACCCGGAACTCGCAACGTTGCTAGGACTTTCATGGGAGGAGCGGGAATCCGGAGCCGCTGAAGGCGCCAAGTCCAGAGCCGGCCTCCACATGTGCACGCAGCAATTGCAGATCATGGAAAGAATCTTTCTCGCCGTAAAACTAGACCGGTATCATGCCCATGCCATGAACCGAGGCTGGATGAATCTGTTCCGGCGATGGAGCGGAAATCCGACGATGGGCCGCCTCTGGCCGAGCTTAAAAAGCAACTACAGCAAAGACTTCGTGGCATTTGCCGATTACCAGTTGAATTTCACCTCGATGGACATCATTCCGCTGCGTCAGCCAGCTCAGCCGTTTCAATTGGCGGAGTTGTTCGCCTTGAGGTCTTCCAAACAGGCTGCGGCCTTCGACTCGCCTCTAAGCGCACTGCAAAGGCTTTTCAGCGAGTTGGGTCAAGAATGGCCGCTCACAACAACCGGGTGGAGTACCTCATTGTATTTTGATCCGTTCCACACCTCGACCGAGATGTGGACCATCTCCCATCCACATGCAGTACGAGAAGACATCTGGGGCATCGCGCTCATCGCTCCAAACACGGGAGCTCAACTTGATGCAGATTTGAGGCTTGAGCGTCTCATGGTCTGGATCCGGCCCGCCTATCGCGGAGTGGGTCTGGGCAGGAACCTTTTTCGCTCCATTTTGGACGGCATGGACATCAGTAGAAGAGAACGACTCCTCATCGTGCTGCCTCCGCTGGAGCGCGACAAGCCCGGTTACCGGGAGGAAATGGCGGGCTGGTTGCACTTCTATGAGCGGGAAGGATTTGTGCGAACCGTTTTAGCAGATGCAAAGAAATTGGTTGAAGAAGATGCGGGGAAGGCCAGTACTCCGGATACCCGTTTTCATCCAGACGCGTTTTGTCTGGTTATGCCGGGACTGATACGGGCTCTACACATGAGAGATAAGCAGAATACGGTCGTAAGAAGCCAATCCATAGTCCGTGCTGGTCCGGAGCCTCCGGGTCTTGCAGAAACACAGACATAAAGACCATGGCCAAGCAGCATTTAGGCATGAAGCTCCTGGCGGCGTTTTATCGGGTCGTGAACCGGTTCACGCCCTGGCACAAGCTCCCGTATCGTATGCTGCCCCATTTCAGCCTGCGGCTTTGGAATCTTCCGTCGCTTCGGGAAGATCTGAGACGGTGGAACCTGTACGACGCGGCGAGCCTCCCGAGCAGACCGGAGCCACCAGGCTACGAGGCTCCACTCGGCCCGGCAGGCAAACCCATGGACAATCCATTTCGCTCGCCTGCGCCCTTCGATCCCGATGCCCAGCGGTGTCGCCGGGCGGATGGAAGCTACAATGATCTTGAAAAGCCCAACATGGGCAGTCTCTCTTCTCGTTATGGCCGGAATTTTCCATTCGAGGCTTCCTACCCCGTGGCATGGAGAACCGAAGAGAAGCGCTTTTGCCCTGTATCCGGGATCGCGGAGACTGAGAACGAGAGACCGACCCCACGCGAGATCAGCAATACGCTCATGGTTCGTCACTCGTTCATCGCCGCCGAATCGCTAAATCTACTAGCAGGCGCCTGGATTCAGTTCCAGGTCCATGATTGGGCCCGCCATATTGCGGACCGATGTTCTCGACATCGCCTTCAGATTCCCTTGAGTGCCGGAGACACTTGGCCGCAACGAACACCCGCGAACACGATGGAGGTAGACCGAACCCTGCCGGATGAGACTAGGCCGGAAGGTTGTACGGCAGGGCCGCCGACGTTTCTGGCGGACGGCACCATGTGGTGGGATGGATCGCAGATCTATGGAGGCGACCAGGCCAGACAGCAAGAGTTGCGTTCCCTTAGCGGCGGACACCTGACACTCACCCCTAAGAACCGCCTTCCCGATACGCCGGACCCCATGTCGGGCATCGATCTCACCGGGTTTATGGGAGGCTGGTGGGCCGGTCTGAGTCTCCTGCATACCTTGTTTGTCAGGGAGCATAACGCGATCTGCGACATGCTGGCGGCAAAACATCCTACTTGGAGCGGCGACGACGAGCGGTTGTTTCAAACTGCCCGGCTGATCAATGCCGCCCTCATCGCCAAGATCCATACGGTCGAATGGACGCCGGCGATTCTCGGGCAGCCGGTGCTGAAGATCGGGATGAACGCCAATTGGTGGGGCCTGTTCGGCGAGCAGATCCGCAAACGATTCGGCAAAGTCATCGACAACGAGGCGCTGGGCGGGATCCCGGGCTCGCCGACGGATCATCACGGCGTGCCCTTCTCTCTCACGGAAGAGTTTGTGTCGGTGTATCGCCTCCATCCCTTAATACCGGATGAGTACAGGATTCATTCGCTGGATCAGGCCGACGATAGAGGTTACTTCACATTCGACGACATTCAAGGCCGACACACCCGCCGGGCATTGGACCGGCTGGGGATGGAGAATGTGCTGTACTCATTCGGCCTGGCCCATCCGGGCGCCGTCACCTTGCACAACTATCCCCATTTTTTGCGCCAGTACCACCCACCGGATCAACCGGACCGCATGTTTGACGTGGCCACCATCGATGTCCTGAGAGATCGCGAGCGTGGGGTTCCCCGCTACAACCGGTTCCGGGAATTGCTGCGGATGCCGCGGGTACGGACCTTCGACGAGCTGAATCCGCGATGGGCCAAAGAAATGGCGGACCTATACGACAATAACATCGACCGCGTCGACACGATGGTCGGATTGCTCGGCGAGCAGGCACCGGATGGATTCGGCTTCAGCGATACGGCCTTTAGGATTTTCATCCTGATGGCGTCGAGGCGGCTCAAAAGCGACCGATTTTTCACGACGGACTACTGCGAGGATGTGTACACCAAGGCCGGGCTGGCGTGGATCGACGACAACGGTTTTGGAAGCGTCCTCTTGCGCCACTACCCGGCGCTCGGACCGGCACTGCACGGACTGGAGAATCCATTTCATCCATGGCGAAACGTGCATCCATGACGGCTCCCGAGATTGGAGACGGACAGAAACCCGGATGCGGCCCCCCGCGAGCAAAGGAATCAACATGGGAGCAGTCCTCTCAAAGATCGGCCGTACAATCGGAAAGGTGATTGTGTTTCCGATTCTGCTGCTGGTTGTGGTCCTACCGTTCCGGCTGATCTGGGTCATTCTCTTCCTCCTCCCCGTGCGGGCCGACATCCGAGCACGATGGATATGGGCGCTGCGCAAACGATTTTGGAACCTCATCGCCACCCTCAAGTTCGCCGGCGTCAAACCGGCCAAAATTCCTTTCCCCGGACGTTTGTCCTGGTGGCGGTGGCTTCTCGTGGTTCCATTCGGCAAGACCCTGACCGGCATCGCTCGCGTGCCCTTCAATCACATTTTCCCGAGTATCCCCATCACGCAGATCCGAGTGGCCGCCCACGAGCCGGCGGACGAGTGGGATGCACTCATGAAGCTTTTTACCTGGATCCAGGTCCAGTTGTATTGGCTTTTTCCCGCCATGCAGCCAGGACTGCCCTCTATCGAGGTGGACCCCTATGCAGCCCTGAAAGAAGCCTATACACCTCGTCATCGGCAGCTCTTCGCCCCACCGGTCCTGCCGCTTGAATTTCAGGGGCGTCTCGACCTCAGCTCGTTGGCCGTGCGCGGCCCTTATGCCTGTTATACCCAAAAGACCCCCGACGGCGTCTTCGAGTGGGATTTTACGGCTTTGAATGCATATGAGCACCATCCTGGCCTCTATCAACTGGGCGTGCTGGTGCGCTTCACGATTGACCGTCAGTCGAGAAAACTCCTTCCCTGTCTCATCGAGAGCGAACTTGGTATTTCGCGACCTGGCGACCGAACATGGGAATTCGCCAAACGACTCGCGCTTTGCGCCGCGACCAACCATCTCTCGCTGGTCCGACATTTTAACGGCGTCCATCTGGCCAGCGGCGCCCATCTCGCCGTGGCAACCCGCAACCATCTGTTTCCCCACCATGTCCTCTGCCG
>DAISKX010000227.1:0-6309 GCA_036820725.1 Nitrospiraceae bacterium | reverse complement strand
GATACTGCCTCTCGTATCCAACGGGATGTTTCCCGTCACCATCAGCTCGACGGCGTCGTGGGTATCGGCAGTAACAAAATGGTCGCACGCTCGGCCGCCACCCTTGTCCAACCGGCTCAATTGTATGAAGTCCGGCCGGGCTCGGAACAAGCCTTCATGGCGTCGTTATCACTAGGGACGTGTTCGCTGCTCAACCGGCCGCAGATGAAGCCCACCCGCGAACGACTGGATGACCTCAATCTACACACGTTCGGTGACGTGGCCGACATTCCATTTCCTGCTCTCGAAGCCGCCATCGGCAAGTGGGCCAGGCCGTTGTTGCAATGCGCGCAAGGCGTCGATTCTTCCCCGGTAATGCCGCCGTCGATACAACCTTGCCTGGAACTCTCCCGCGTGTTGAAGCCGGATCATATTGATGACGGCCTGCTATTCAGCGCGCTGGCTGATCTCACCGAACAACTCTGCCGAATCCTTCGACACCGGCACCGCGTCTGTCATGGAGTGGCGCTCACGATCCGCTTGAGCGACCAGACCGACACCAGACAACGACAGGCCATCGAGCCGGGAAGTTGTTGGGAGCATGACCTCCTGCCACATGTACGCACGCTATTGCAGCGCTGTATGTACCGTCGCATCCGTGTCCATACATTGACCCTCGCGGCCATACGAGTACTTCCCCCGGCCGAACAATGTGTATTGTTCGAGAGCCTTGCCGACACGACTCATCCTGTTCGCCGACAACGGCTTTCGCTTGCCCTCGACAGTCTTCGCAAACGGTATGGAGACCATGTCATTCGATATGGACGACGTGGCGAACCCGGCGCCGAAACACCACTGTAAGGACATACCAACACTTATCGGTTATACAAAGCGCGAAAGTGATGTCGTGGGACCGATGGACACCTGGTAAGCTCGGAAGATCATTGCCGACCGTGCGTATCGACCGGACTCAAAAGGATAACCAGGTCAGATGACGGCTGAAAAGCCGGCGGGTCATCAATGAAGAAAGACCGGAGGAGGAACGCTATGGCTTGGCGGGTTTGGAAGACCCCTCAGCCCTTGGCTTCTCGACTTTGAGAACAGTGACATCGAACGTGAGATTTTTTCCGGCGAGCGGATGGTTGAGATCGAGAACGGCTGATTTTTCGTTTACTTCCAGGACCTTGACAAGGCGGTCATCCGATCCCTTGAGTACATCACCGACTTTCAGGTTTTGAGGCAACCGTGTGAGTTCGACGGTCGTGCGAGCCTTCTTGTCATACGGACCGTACCCTTCAGCAGCCGGAACCTCGACGCGCTTTTTCTCACCAGCCTTCATACCGACAAGAGACTTCTCCAGCCCGGGAACGATTTCATGCGCTCCCTGGGTGAAGGTAAAGGGATCCTGGCCAACGTTCGAATCGACCACATTTTGATCGGAGAGGGTGAGTGTGTACTCCAAGGTAACCTGGAGTCCTTCGCCCACTGTGAGATCGTTTTCTGCGTAGACAAACGAGCCCACTCCGAGCAGTGCCATGAGAAATGCCAGTAGGCAAAGCCTCTTTTGTAGTGATCGTTTGTCAGACGTCCATCTCACCGTACACCCATACTTCTTCTCTCTTTGGAGAGACGTTATCCATCAACCCGCCCGTCTCAACGAAGGAGGACGAGCACGTGCGGGAAAGAGCAGAGGCCACCTGCGCGGCGGCCTCTGTATCATCGATTCGAATCAGAACTGTCTAGTACCGACCGCCACCGCCACCCATACCGCCGCGTCCTCCGCCGCCAGAACGAGGCTCCTGAGGACGAGCTTCATTAACCGTCAGGGTACGACCGCCGAATTGAGTGCCGTTCAACGCGTTGATGGCCGACTTGGCTTCATCCTCAGAAGACATTTCCACGAAGCCGAAGCCCCGCGATTGTCCGGTGAATTTATCCGTGATAATCCGTGATGACGCCACCGCACCGTGCGTCGCAAAGAGATCGCTCAATTGCTGCTCGGTCGTTGAGTATGGCAAGCCCCCGACATAAATCTTAGAACCCATGGGGTTCCTCCTTTGAAGAGTAGTGGTGTTGTCTGGGACTCGAGAACAAAACAAGGAAGGAATGGCCCGAAGACGCGAACACAGAGGCGACTTAGGTCTGGCTTCCGAAATTCCCGGGAAGAACCCAAAACAACATCGATCCAGGGCCTTGTTACTGTCTTTAGACCTTACCACCAGGCCCGTCGCGGTAAAGCGACCTTACTCTACCGTAGCCCTTTCCTAAAGGCAAGCCGAATGTAGGTAGTGGGTCAGTTTGAATTTATTTGATCTTGCGCATGCTTAAGCGGTCATGTATGCTGATGCATGCCGAAGAAGAAGAAAAAACCATCGACCGATGTAAACGTCACAGCGTTCCAAATCCTGGAGGCTGTCACCAATTCCCCACCGGCTACTTGACCTCACACCTAAAACTCCTCCAAAGAACCCTGCTGCTGTGGCGCTAGGACGATTAGGCGGAAAGAAGGGCGGGAAGGCGAGGGCAGCAAAGCTATCAGCGAAAGAACGACGTGCCATTGCCCTTAAGGCCGCGAAGGCACGTTGGAAACATCCTACTACTGACTAACCGCCTCTTTGGCCTCCGTCGCGGTACTGTATTCCAAGGCGTTATCCGGACCTGGATTGCTAATAGGCGGCCGGGGGGGAAAAAGGTCGATGGGAATAGAGGGGCGCCGCGTGGAAGCTGTCGAACTGCGCGGAAGTCGTGCCTCGGACCAGCAGGCCGATCTGGCCGAGCCCCAATGCTTGGTCTTCCACCGATAACGTGAGGTGTCCGTCAAAAAACGTTTCGATAAAATCCTTGCTGATAATTGTGTTTCGTTGAACGCGCAGCGTATGCCAGTCGACCGGCTTGGGCTTCAGAGTAGCCTGTCCTACGACTGATTCCTTTCCTGCGACGACGCGAATCACCTGCAACGTTTTCCGCGAAAAATCCACGACGGCCGCATAGAAATTCATCCGATCCTTGACGCCGAACACCACTCCGCTACGGCCGTGCCCATCCGCCTGAGACAGACGGACAGCCAAATCAGGGTATTCGTAATTGAACCCTTGGGCGATCAACAGTTGAACGCACTCGGCACAGGTGGACGCACCCAGTACTGAATTCGGGCGGGACGGTGCCGTAGGCTCTGCCTCCACCGACCATTTCGCGCCGGTCCCCTCCCCGATAGTGATGGCGGCGAACCCATCCGGAATTGTCCCGGGGGACTGGGTATCGAAATTCCAAAAATTAAACAGTCCCCCTTTGACCTGGTTCTCAAGATTTTCCTTCTTCTCAACAGACGTTTCTTTTTGAATAGCGACGGCAGGACCATACATCGCAACATAAATGATGGCCATGATCCATGCATGGCGAATCATGCTTTTGGTCATGTTTCGAAACATTCCCCTTGACCTCATCTGCTCACATCCCCCACAGAAAACGTTCACCACACCAATTGTGACCAAGTTTGAATAACCAGAATGTCTGTTCCTTGTGCCGATCGATCATTGGCGAGCGCTGGCAGGGGGGTGTCCATCCGGCCACACATAGATGTCGGCGATCTAAGGGGTTGTTCGCTCCTTTGCAATGTCTAAAATTTCTCGCTGCAACCGATCACGCTCCGCCAGCAACTTTTTCCGGCGCTTCCAACGGTCCCATGTCCACCATCGCAGCTTTTCTCCAAATGTCAGTCGCGGCGGTGCGGTATTACCGACCGGGGCATGTTGAAAGTCATACCCATCATGCCCCCGACGATTCTCGCGGAATCGCTTGTACTGGTAGTCGTACAGTCCCTGCCCTTCATTACTCATACCGGTTCATCATCTCCAATGAGCGGAATGCATTGCCCAGTGGGCACGAAACATCCTGTCGTCCTCCCCCACGGCGGTCCGATAGTACATGGGCCATCTACTCTCTGCAACGGGCACATACGACTATGTTATAGTCCGCGCTCGTCGGGTCCTTATCAATGAGGACCGAGTAGCCGGATGACCGACTTATGCGGGATGCCCGCCGAGACGCTGAAATGAGTCCCTCGCAGGGTTCATCTGGCTACCTCGACTCATCGATAAGGTACGTGCGTTCCAGGCTGGAACTTTGGGGACATACGCGTACCCTTCCGCATTAGACCGCGCGTTCATGCGACGGTTTCAGCTCAGCCCCGCCTTTATTGAACAGGCGGTTCGGGAACAAGCGACTGACGTCGAAATTGGTACAACCGTCGTGCAGCAGGTACAGCCGACTGCGGAGGAAAGCCACGGTCGTTGTATGGAGATGGAGCGCAAGTATCACCTGGCGTTCGCATATTGGACCGTGACGATGGCTATGTCCAGGGTCTTGGATATCCGATCCCGCGATTTCTCCAACCCCATATCTGGCGATGGTATCAGCGCTGGGCTGCACAATAAACCTCAGTTCACAAACTCTAGAACGATTCGCATGTCCAGACGCGCGCTTGGTATCATCTGTTGGTTTCTTCTCTACTCCATTCTCAGCCTCGATCTGCTTCAGGCTCAGACTGCCGATGATCAGTCCACGCTGGCCAAGGCATTGGAGACTATCTCCAGAGAACGGTTGCTCAGTGATATCTCCATATTGAGCGGTCCGGAGTTCAATGGCCGACAAACCGGAAGCCGAAATGATCTGACCACCGCACTGTGGTTTCAAGAGCAATTCCGAATGGCTGTGCAGCATCCCCTTGATTCACACAACCGACAGCCATCAAATGTCCTTCCCGAATCTACACTGACCCGATCGGTGCATGTATCTTCCATCGCCGCGGTCCCCGTAGTACAGATTGGGACGACCTCTGACAATCCTGCGGCTGAACTCGGTGCTGACTATCTGCCGATACTGGATTCGCCTTCCATAAATCTACGGGCGCAGATCGCCTTTGTCGGCTATGGCATCGCCGATCCCGCCTCCGGCTTTGATGAATACGATGGAATCGACGTACATAATCGCATCGTTCTGTTTCTTCGTGGAAAACCCGAGCATTATGCCGCGCTCGTCTCACACGCCGACAAAGTGCGAACGGCCAAGGCGAAGGGTGCGGTTGGTTATCTCACAGCAACGGGACCGGTGCTGAGTGCCTACGAAGCTCGACGTGGGATGACGGGTCGCCCGAGTGCATTGTACGGACTCACCGACGTCGACATGTCGTTGGCTGGCGCATGGATCAGTACGGATATCGCAAGCCGCATCCTGACCGATCACGATCACGAACCTGGTCATCCCCCAAGCCTGCGCGAACTCCAGGAAACGATCAACCGCACTCTACACCCACAATCGCGCATGACCGACGTGGATGCAAAATTATCGTGGCTGACGGAACAGACCTCTGGCACGCTGCACACTCTCCCGATCACGTTCCCATCGACTGAAGAAGATGCCGGAGGAGACACGATCATTATCGGCGCGCATCGGGACCACTTCGGACGACAAGCCGGGCTGTTGTTCCCCGGTGCGGACGACAATGCCTCGGGTACTGCGGTGCTCCTGGAAGTCGCCCGAGTCCTGAGACAGACGGGCACGCATCCCAAACGGCGTATCCTCTTCCTCTCCTTCAGCGGAGAAGAGCAAGGACTTCTCGGATCAAGACTGTACGTCGAACAGCCGCTTATTCCATTGAAGAGGACGAAGGCCATGATCAATATCGATCACGTCGGAGTCGGGAACGGACGACTGACCGTTGGCATGACGGGATTCGAGAAATCCGTTGCGGTACAAGCCGGTCAGGCGGCGGGGCTTGGAGACAAGCTGGATCTCTATGGGTTTTTTCCGGGCGGGGATCACGTGCCGTTCAAGGAAGCGGGGGTGCCGACCGTCACCGTGGTGAGTGCCGGCGTTCATCCTCAATTTCACCAGCCTTCAGATCGAGTCGACACCTTGGACCCCGAGATCCTGGTGGCGGCAACTCGGTATGTTCTCGCGCTCACGTGGCAACTCGCGAATGCCCCGTAAGGATCCGCGTTCGCTTCTCGCTCATACCACCATCTTGCGACAATAGAACGCTTCGGCATATCTGTCTGGCGCGTTGGACTCAATACCCCTGATTCGCATGATTGAAAGAAAGGTATCTTCCGAAAACCATTGTTTGCCGTTCTGTGTTCTGAAGCAATCGACAATCGCCCTGATCTTCCTGAGGCACGTCGGCTTGTCAAGATGGACGAACAGATTCGGTGTTCCGAGATCACCGTCATATTTGGGGATTTCGTATTCAAGAATCAAATGATCCCGGAAAGTGTTCCACGTGAGCTCCGAGATCATCCGATGATCTTGATGGAGATCACTGCGGTAATGGGT
>DAISKX010000226.1:0-6323 GCA_036820725.1 Nitrospiraceae bacterium | reverse complement strand
GCACTTCGTCGAGTCTGTCAGGCGGACAGAGAAGGGAGATCGACCTGCCGATCACCTCTTCCGCCTCATATCCGTAGACCCGTTCCGCACCGGTATTCCAGCTCTGAATGATGCCGTTTAGTGTCATCCCGACAATCGCATCGTCGGAGGACTTCACGATCGCAGCCAACTGGGAGACGGCTTCCGCGCGCAGATCTTCCAGTTGCCGGTTAGCCTCTTCTAGATCCGCCGTGCGCTCATGGACCTGCTGCTCGATGTCCTCATTGATCCGAAGCAATTCGGCCTCATCACTTTGACGGCGCATGCATAGCAACGTGGTGACCCAGATCACCATCAGTGCAAATACACGATTACAGACGGCCACCCAAGTAATGGTGAGCAGGGGCCCGCGAAACAAACTCAGAATCGTGACCACAGACGCAAGACCTGCTATGAACGGTGTCAGGCGGTCGTGTGGAATTCGGGAGGCGATCAGCACAGGGACGACATACAGGGTCGTGAGGGTCAGTCCCAGCGGGAGCCACCAATCGATAGCAAATATTCCAGCAATCATCGCCAGGGCTGCTCCCAATGCCGGATAACTGGTCCGATGAAGTGAGAGGAGCGACAGAATGGAGAACGACTTTGTCATTGTTTTTGCGACGTTTCTTAGTTGTTCCATCTAAGTACTAGCAAAGCTCGTGCCTTACGTTTATGAGGATGAAGCGATCCCGTTCACGGCACGACGACGCTACTCCGTATTAACAAGTCAGCAGCCTTTGCATGTATCCACCGGCCAGGATTATCCACCCAGTTCTGAATTGAAGGATACTCTGACCGCTTCAATGAAGTTATTCCAGTCGGCCTAACTCAATACAAAAGAAACGACTACATACCCTTTCATTCACGTGTACCAGCTCCTCGCTTCGCTTTTCCCTTGTACCTATCCTCCTTCAACGCTGTTCATCCTTGAACAGTATGACCTGGCAGCCATCACTTTGATTGATCCCACTAGCCTCAACCCTCGCAGGAGTGGCCGTCATGACCGCTTCAAATCACTCAGTCGTCAGAGGTCGTTCATTTCGAGGCCGAGTGATGAGTGTTCGGAGTACCAGAACGAGCGGCCGAGAAGAGGCAAGGTCTGCTTGAGCCTAAGTTCATTGAGACCGCCCGGCGTCTACTTCCCACCCAATCCTAGCTATCGCCTAGCTATCGTCGACATGAGACCGACAAGCAAGTTCAGCTCAATTCCCAGGTATAACCAAGTCGCTTGATGAACCTGGTGTCACTCATTCTCTCTCGCGGGTTGTCATGTAGGCATGCAACGCTCATTGAAACCCGATGCCGATTTGAAGTGGTTTGACAGCGCTCGCCCGACACCTATGCATGGTTGTTCTACCCACCGGTAGATTGCGAACGCGATGCACCCTGTTAGGACAACTGAGATAAGTGCCAGGCCTATGTTCCAGATAATTCCAGCAGTTCCAAGCATCGCACCTGAATACACGTGAAATATGGTACGGCGGAATCGTTCAAGAATACAATGTTCCCGCCACGATGCACCGCTAGGTCGCGCGCTGACCGGAAAGGTCATAGAACTTCTTTATGCAGTCAACGATATAGCCTAACTGATCTTCTGTCAGTTCGGCATACACGGGGAGGGACAGTACCTCTTCCGCCGCACGTTCGCACACCGGAAATGCGCCCTTCTGATAACCCAGGTCGCGATAGCAGTTCTGCAGGTGCATGGGAAGCGGATAGTAGACCTCGGTCCCAATTCCCTTGTCTTTCAGGTAGACCCGCAGCTCGTCCCGTTTGGGAACACGGATGGTGTATTGATTATAGACATGAGTACTTTCGGAACCGGGTTTCGGCAGGGTCACGCGATCCACGAGATTTTCCTGTGTGAAGAGTTGTTCATAGCGAGAGGCATTCCGGCGGCGACCTGTTGCCCATTGATCAAGATACTTCAGCTTGATGAGGAGGATTGCCGCCTGAATTGAATCAAGTCGGCTATTGATCCCGATCGCCTCATGCACGTATCGGACGCGGCTCCCATGCACCCGCAGCATCGCAATGGTATCGGCCAGTGCCTGGTTGTTGGTCGTCGCCATTCCCCCGTCGCCAAATCCGCCGAGATTCTTCGAAGGAAAGAAACTGAAGCAAGCGACATCTCCCCATGCCCCTGCTTTCGTGCGGTTGCGCGATGCCCCGATCGCCTGACAGGCATCTTCAATCACTCCAATCCTGCGATGCCGCGCGACCTGATTAATGCCCTCCATTTCGGCACAGAGGCCGAAAAGGTGAACCGGAATGATCACCTTGGTGCGAGGAGTGACCGCCTGTTCGATCAAGGCCGGATCCATATTGAACGTCTCAGGTTTGATATCAATGAAGACGGGCTTGGCGCCAAGCCGCGAGATTGCCCCGGCGGTTGCAAAGAACGTAAACGGTACCGTGATCACTTCGTCCCCCGCTTTCACGCCAAGAGCCATCAGGGCCAGAAGCAATGCGTCGCTTCCGGACGCCACCCCCACCGCTGCCCGGCTACCCACGTAGGACGCGATCGCCTGCTCCAGGGCGACAACACGCGGCCCGAGAATGAAACCCTGGTCATCACACGTGGCTTCGATTGCGGCGAGGATTTCTGTTCGCATGGGCTGATATTGCGCTTTGAGGTCTAGCAACGGAATGTTCATGGTTGCCTCCCGAGTGATCGAGCTTTTTTGTTCTTCTCGCAACGGACAAGCTACGAGTACTGCCGGTCCAGAAGCCTTTTGTACAAATCTTGATACCGCCTGACGGTCTCGCCGATCGTGAATTCCTGTGGAAAGGTGTCGAGGGGTCGAACCGATCCGCATCCTGGCTGCCTCTCATGCAGCATACGAAGGACATGTCGCGCCATTCCTTCGATATCCCCGCTTTGGCACAGCCAACCATGTGTTCCTTCGTCGATTGCTTCTTGCGTTCCGCCGACTCTCGTGGCCACAATCGGTATGGCAGCGGCTCTCGCTTCCAGCATGACGCAGGGCAACCCCTCCCAGCGCGAGGTCAACATGAATACGTCCAATGCGTTCATAAGGTCGGGAATGTCACGTCGCCAGCCCAGGAGGTGGAATCGGTCGGACAGCAAGCTCTCCCCCACGAGTCGTTCAATACGGCCGCGTAACTCCCCGTCTCCCACCAGGATGAAACGGGCCTCGGGAAATTCTTGAGCAATCAGTCTGGCGACTTTCACAAAATCCTCCGGCGCTTTTTGAGGCTTCAAGCATGACACTGTTCCAATCAATATCCCGGATGATCCCACTCCCAACTCCGAGCGCAGGCGATCACGCATGGCTCCTTCCCTTTTCGCGATGAACGGTTTTGGATCAATCCCTGGTCTCGCCAGCAACACGCGTTCGTTTGCAAACAAGCGCCACCGCAGTCCTTGCTTCAAATCTGCATTGGACAC
Organism: Nitrospiraceae bacterium; assembly: GCA_036820725.1. Taxonomy (GTDB): domain Bacteria; phylum Nitrospirota; class Nitrospiria; order Nitrospirales; family Nitrospiraceae; genus DASSBQ01. The sequence continues at coordinate 2,890 of DAISKX010000226.1, read as the reverse complement.
GGCAATCCAGAATGTGGTGATACGGCCGATCAGCCATTCAAGGGCGATCAGTATTCTCCGAACCCAGCCTGGCTGCTCAGGTGTAATGCCGTATCCATGGATGGTATGCACGATCACCGGCACGCCTGCCATCCAGGCAGCAAGGCGCCCTAGAATACCAGCTTTCGAACTATGGGTGTGGACTATCGTGGGCCGCAGTTGGCGAAAGGTCTGAACGAGTTGGACCAGCGCTCGCAGGTCATTGAACGGACTTATTTCACGAACAAGGGAGGAAACAATTCGTACTTCCACTCCGGGAAGCATTTGTGCTTCCTCCAAGAGTAGGCCTCCGGGGCCCGCGATGAGAACCGCCCGAAATAGTCCTCTATCCAGACTCGATACAACTCGTAAGGCGACTTCCTGCGCCCCTCCCAGTTCGAGTTTGGTGATGACATGGCAAACCAGAGTCACGTACGCACGAGCCTAGGCGACCGCCCTCGTATGCAGAACATCGGCGAGCGCTTTTCCCTGAGCGATGGCATCTTCCATTGATGTATGCTCCCACAATCCGTATCGTCCAATCGAAGTTATTCCGCAGCGTTCCAGTTCCGCCAGTATGATCGGTACTGCCCGTGCTCGATGTCGATCGAAGAGGACGTAGGCGTAATATATATCCTTGACGTCGGCCATAACGATCTCATCGTCTCGACGCAACACGCCGGCACGGACCAGACCGTCTCGCGCCATATCGATCAGTTCCTGTGGCGGAGTCCGTTCTTCAGGGCGATGTGATATCTCCACATACATGGAACTGCACCCCGGGCGGCCCAAGGCGGGTGAGAAGTTCATGGGGAAGCCTGCGCGGTAAAAAGGAAACTGCCGTTCGGGGAAATATATCCAATGCTTGTTCGACACGTCGTCACGCCCGACTGCAATATTGATGTTGTAGACGGACACCCAGCGGAGGTCATCGGCTGCCTTGCGTATTGAGGCCGGGACATCGACCCACCGTCGTATAAGCTCCGGTAGCGGGATGGTCGACACCAGACGGTCATACGATTCGCTTCGTTCACCGCGAGCATCGCGAAATACGACTCGCCGCCGGGCTGTCTCCACTTCCACCAATTCTGTCCCATAGGCGATGGTATCTACCGCCGGGAGGAATGATTCCGGCAGTGCCTTGATTCCGCCCTTGGTGGGATAAAGGAACGACGGATTGTATCCGAATGCCTTGTCCTTAATCCCGAGTGCTCCATCTACCACATCCTTGAGTTCCGGCTTCGGAACCAACCAGGACACCCAGTCGGATGTCAGCTCATCCAGCGGGACTTGCCATAGCTTTTCATTGAACGGCACCATGAAATGCTTGGCGATGCCTTCTCCCAGACTCTCGACGATCCATTCCTTAAAGGATGGCGCCCAATCGGACGGTCTGACTGACGGCTTCGTCAAGGTAGCAATGAAACCCAGCAGACACTCGCGGACGACTTCCGGTGGGAGCCCATAGGTATTGACCTGGAACGGATACTCCGTATAGGTGTCTTGTGAAAAAACGTATGATCGACGCGCATGCCGCGCCAATTGTCCCGGCAGCAGGATTTCAACAAGCGCCTTGATAGCCGCTTGCCGAAAATGTAGGAGATGGCCGGTATAATCAAACGTGAATCCCTCCTTCACATAGGACCGGCATAGGCCGCCTGCCTCCGATTCTTTCTCAAACAATTTGTATGGAATGCCGCGTAAATGGTACGCGGTGCTGAGGCCCGCCAACCCGGCCCCGACAATGATAATCATACGGAATCGGTCCTTTCCGTCTGGTGCAGGCGAAGCGAATCTCTCGCATGAAGCGAAGATGTGCTGGACACATTGACCCTGGTCAGCGCGACAGCCAGCACTCCCAAACAGACGACCGTGAGACCACTTAGAACGACCGCGAGATCTTGAGAGATCGACATGACCAGCAATCCAATCGTGCCCAATGCCGTCGCGCCCGCATAACTGATCAGAACGACCTGTTGCACAGAGAGTCCCCAATGGCGCAAACGAATAGCCATATGATCGGGACTTCCGAGAAATACCGGTAAGCCACGCAGGAAGCGGATGTACATCACGAATAAGGTATCGAAGATCGGCATGCCCAGAATCAGGACCGGTGTCAGAAGCGAAATCGAGTGGCCTCCTGTGTACTTCCCGATCATCGACAAAGCCCCGAGCATCAGTCCGATAAACATCGCCCCCGAATCACCCATATAAATGGAGGCAGGCTGCCAGTTATATCGCAGGAATCCAATCAGACTTCCCAGCAAGGCAGCCACCATGAACGCGATGGTCTGATCCCCGTTCAAAATCGCGACGACGCATAGGAAGGCGGCACTGATCGCTCCGACTCCGGCAGATAGGCCGTCCATGATGTCCAGAAGATTGAACGCGTTGATAATACCGATCATCCAGACAACGGTGAGCGCGATATCGACCCAGTCCGGGAGAGACGCGATCTCAATTCGAATCCCGCTCTTGATCAACACGAAGACGGCAAGCAACTGTCCCGCCAGTTTCGTTCCGGGTGACAAAACTCCAAAGTCATCGATTAACCCGAGCATGACGATCAGGGTCCCGGAAAGCACGATGCCCAATACGTCGTGCCGGAACTCGAATGTAAAGGCCAAGCTCACGAGAAATGCCAGATAGATCGCCAGGCCACCGAGGTAGGGAACCGGTTCACGCTGGTGTTTCAGCTTGCCGTCGGGGTGATCGACAATTCCGAACTTCAAAGCCGCGCGACGCGCTATCGGTACGCCATAGGTCGACAAGAGTGCAGCGACCATGAATGTGAGCGTGAGGAGAATCATCGAATGCCACTCGAATGACTGTGGCCGGATAGACTTCTACAGGCCCGCCGCTCCATCACATC
>DAISKX010000225.1:0-6334 GCA_036820725.1 Nitrospiraceae bacterium | reverse complement strand
ATTGCCAGACATCAGCTCCAGGCAGGCTTCCAATAGCAATTTCTCAGTAAATGGATCACCCACCTGCACGGTCGGGCGCTTCTGGTCCGACTGGTCATCGAATGAATCCGATGCCATCGTCGCCCCATGAATCCCGTCCCGGCCGGTCTTCGAGCCGAAATAGATCACCGGATTCCCGACTCCAGCCGCTTTGCCTAAAAAGATTTTGTCTTTGCGCGCGATACCGAGGCAGAACACGTTGACGAGCGGGTTCTGGGCATAGATGTCGTTGAACCCAATCTCGCCGCCGACCGTCGGTACGCCCATGCAATTCCCGTAGCCGGCGATCCCCGAGACCACACCCTTCACCAGATGTCGGTTCTTAGCCGATTCCAATTCACCGAATCGAAGAGCATTCAGCAAGGCGATCGGTCTGGCGCCCATTGTAAAAACGTCGCGTAAAATGCCGCCCACACCGGTGGCTGCACCCTGGTAAGGTTCGATGAACGAGGGATGATTGTGCGACTCCATCTTGAAGACGGCACAGAGTCCATCGCCGATGTCGACCGCGCCCGCATTCTCGCCCGGCCCCTGCACCACCCTCGGCCCGGTCGTGGGCAGCTTCTTCAGATGGATGCGCGAACTTTTGTAGGAGCAGTGCTCCGACCACATGACGGAGAACATGCCCAGTTCCGTCAGATTCGGCTCCCGCCCGAGGATCGCGACGATTTTTTTGTACTCGTCGTCGGTGAGGTTATGCTGCGCGAGCAGGTCTTTGGTAGGTGTCTGTTTCATCTTACTTGCGGAGCTTCCATGGAATAATGTGTCTATCTTCTAAAAGGTCAAACAACCTTTCTGCGTATGAGCGGTTCACAAACTCGTTGAGAGCTTCGAACCAGATTTCGACCCTTTGCCGGATGGGCAAATTCTGCCGGACACGAGAAATTATGACTTTGCCGCGCAGGTTTGCCGCAACATCTTCAAACTCCGTATCTTGCGTCAGGAATACGATGGTTTCTTCCTCAAGCCGTACGCAACTGGGAGTCTTTGATCCCACGTTGACCTAGTACAATGATGTGTTCAACGTCAAATCCAGCCGTCTTGAGTCGGTGGTAAAGCGGTAGAGGGAAATTCTCATCCAATAGGACCTTCACGTCGCCTGCTCAACCGCAGGAGGAACGTGCTCGGCGACATGTGCGGCGTAACGGAGCGCGGACAATATCTGCTCTTGAGTGACAGAGTAGGCTTCCTGAACCACGCCATAACTCTCGCCGGCGGCGAGCGCACCCACGATGGTTGCCACATCGATCCTTGTCCCCGTCAGGCATGGCTTACCAAATCTGACGTGGGGGTCCATTGAAATACCGGGGAAAATTTCCATAACCCCCCCTCCATTTTAGGTCTGGTGTTCTCCAAGAGAGTGCTTCGCACTTTAGCTTTTGCTCGCTTTCCTGCCCCGCAAGGATTTCACCGGGTGGTTGACTAGCTTTCTGTTCTACAAACAATCTTCATCTCTTACGAACCAGATGATCTGACTCACTATACACAAAACTCTGATAAGCAGATTTCAAGCCTATTCTATCGAAGAATTCATTGGCCAGACTCTCACTACCATTCACAGCCCAGCTAGCGCACCCATGACCAAGACATTTGTCCGGAAAAAAAGGATTGCTTGATCCTTCCATGAGCTTACAAGGACGAAATTTCCCTTTCAGCTGAGATTCGAGCTTGTGAGATTTATTCCCACCCAAAGTCATAGGCTTATAATGAACAAGCTCGTTTCTGAGTTTTATCAATAGACTGGTGTTCTGATATGGATTAGCTCCTTCCTTGAAAATTTGTTTCCCCGAGTACAAGAGGGCAATCTGGTATTTATTGAGAACTGAGAAGGATGATCGACTACCATCTTCAGATTCTTTCCAAAAACTGCGCATTAAGTCTATCGACTGCTCATTGAGGGCATCATCCTGCTTATCGGCAATATTCTTAAACAACTCATTGATTGCGCCTTCCAAGAAAGCGACCGCGGAAAATATGGCGCTCCGTGACTGCTAGGCCTGCTGGCGCAATCACACGGAGGCTCGGGGTCTGCGACGCGAAGAATAATGAGCGTCATGTTTGCGGACGCCGGCGAGACGGTGATCCGGCCGGGTGATTTCGCACTCGCCGAACAGACGCGATCCGCACAGCCGTCATTTTTACCCGCCCGCCCTGGACGCGCCAAGACGCGCCCTTTGCCCAAGCGAGCACTGTTCGAGGTTCCATTCAAGCGAAGCTTTGGAATGGAACGAGTTGCGCAGCCGAGCAGATGTGAGGTTTAGTGCGGTCGAGCCGAAGTGTTGAGCACAACGGGCCTAGCCGTCAAGTTCCCACCATCTTCGGCTGCATCTTTCCCTTCTTCAACGTATCCAGTACCGACAGGAAAATCAGCCGGCCGTCGTCGCTGCCCAACACATCCTCCGCGCTCCGCTCCGGATGCGGCATCATGCCGAGCACATTGCCTTGTGCGTTCATCATGCCGGCGATATTGTCGAGTGAGCCGTTCGGACAAGCTCCGGGCGTGACGTTGCCCTCCGGAGTGCAATAGCGAAAGAGCACCTGGGCGTTCGCCTTCAATCCAGCCAGCGTGACCGGATCGGTGTAGTAATTGCCGTCGGCGTGCGCGATCGGGATCTTCAATACCTGGCCGGACTCGCAGCGATTCGTAAAGCTGGTGGTCGCGTTCTCCACCTTTACATACGCATCCTTGCAGATGAAATTGAGTGAGGTATTCCGAAGCATGGCCCCCGGCAACAATCCCGCTTCCAGCAAGATCTGGAATCCATTACAAATCCCGATGACAAGTCCGCCCCTTTTCGCAAAATTCTGCACCAAGCCCATCACCGGAGAGAACCTCGCGATGGCCCCGGTGCGAAGATAGTCCCCGTAGGAAAACCCGCCGGGCAGGACCATCAGATCCACATCGGACAACGACGTATCCTTGTGCCAGATCATTTCGACCGACTGCCCCAGAACGTCTTTGAAGACGTACTGGCAATCGTGGTCGCAGTTACTGCCAGGGAAAACAACGATTCCAATTTTCATAAGGCAATGATGATTGAGAAATGATGAATGTTGAATGGCTCGATCAATGGTACCGATAATTCATAATTCCTCATTCCAAATTCCTCATTCGAACTCGGCGTTCGTTACTGCCCGCTGAGTTCGTAGCGGTATTCTTCGACAATCGTATTGGCCAGGAGCTTTTCGCACATCGCCTTCACCAATTGTTCGGCCTTGGTTGTATCCGCTTCATCGACCTCGAGTTCCATGTATTTGCCGACCCGGACATTCCCGGCATTCTTGAATCCCAATGAGTCCAGCGCATGCTCGATCGCCTTGCCCTGAGGATCGAGAATTCCCTGCTTCAGTGTCACGTGAATTTTGGCCTTCACTCTGTCCTCTCAGCGAATGTTGAAAAAGCCCTCCAACTTCGTTCTCGCATCATTTAGAAGCTCGACGTACCCAAAACGTACGCCTCGCCCCTTCATTCGCTGCGGCCTCGTTGGACGGCTTTTTGAACATCCTTGGATTTACTCCCCTCCTACCCTCATTGCTATCTTTTCAGACGAGGCAGCATGCACTTCAACTGAGCGCCAAATCGCTATTTGTGGTACCTGGCTCCTTACTGATTTGCCCGTCCAGAGGTTTTGCTCAGACTGTTCACATATCTTCTGATCCATAAAATGACGCCGACCGTCGCCAGGCCGCCCAAGGACAGCGCGGCAAACGCCCATCGCCATCGCGAGTCGGTCAGATGGTAGGCCATCAGTCCCACGGCCCCGGCCCATACCAGGATCGCCGCCACCAGCCCGTAGTGCATGAACAGCTCAAGAAACCGGGTCATCGGCCTTTTCCCCACCAAAACAAAGCGGGCGTACAGACAACGTGATGGCCGAGGTATGTTCTGCGACTTACATGAAAGCTCGGGTCACTGCACCGGCTGAACAGCTTCGGTCCGTGCAACAGGGACGGCGCGCGTTGTTCGAAGTTTCGTTTGCCAACAGCGGAAACGAAACAAGTTGCGCAGCCGAGAAGCTGTGAGGCTGGTGCAGCCGAGCTGGCATGTCGGAGCAGACATAGCTCGGCCCATCCGTCATCCGCACACCCTCTTCAACACCTCCTGATACGCCTCCTCAATCTTCCCCAGGTCCTTTCGGAATCGGTCTTTATCCATCGACTCGCCTGTCCCCATATCCCAGAAGCGGCAGGTATCGGGCGAAATCTCGTCTGCCAGGATGAGCGCATTGTGGTGGATGCCGAATTCCAGCTTGAAGTCGACGAGCTTCATCCGGCGCTCACGAAAAAATGGCAGGAGCAGCGCATTGACCTTGGTGGCCAGATCTTTTACCTCGCGCACCATGCCCGCTGTCGCCAGCTTCAGTAACCGGACATGTTCATCGGTAATCAGCGGATCGCCCAATGCGTCGTTTTTATAATAGAACTCCACGATCGGCGGCTCAATGGTCTCGCCATCCTTCAGCCCCAAACGTTTCGCAAGACTCCCGGCCACGACGTTGCGCACCACCACCTCGATCGGGACGATGGTCACTTTTTTCGTCAACATTTCGCGATCGCTCAGTCGCTGGATGAAGTGTGTGGGGACCCCTCCTGCTTCCAGCAAGCGAAACAGCCGCTCCGACATCTTATTGTTGATGATCCCCTTTCCCTCGATCGTGCCGCGCTTTTGGCCGTTGAACGCCGTGGCGTCATCCTTGAAATAATGCACCACCTGATCCGACTTATCCGTCGCGAAAATTTTCTTCGCCTTCCCTTCGTAGAGTTGCGCTCCGATCGTCATGTGCTATCGTCCCAATGTTTCGAGCAGCTCATCCCACGACTTCACCGTACCGATGAGTGTGGGGTGCCCGAACCGCCTGTTGTGTTTGTTTTCCTTGACCTTTTCCAGCGCAATAATGAGCTGATGAAAATCATCCATCTTGGATGTTTCGAAGTAGGTGATAAAGTCCACATCGTCCAGCCCGCTGGAGTGGTATAGCTTGCGTTTCACCGTCTTCAAGTAGGGCAACGCCGCCTCCGTATGTTCCTGCATGAGCGCCGTGCGCTTGTCCTGGTCGAGCCCCCACCATTCAGCATCTTTACGGATAGGAATGACGATCGCATAGGTTTTTGGTCCCGGATCACTCGGTGCTTTCAAATCGTTCTTGAGGGTATCGGGAAACGCGGGCACATAGTTGGCCTTCTTGGTCATCCCGTTCAGCACGAGTGTCGTGTTCAGATGTTTCCCGACACCCGTGGCCAACAAGTCAACCAGGAAACTCTGAATGTCCCCGAACTCCCTAGCATGGACGCGAACCATCACATCGGCGTGATCGGACAACCCGCGCAGCAGGAATGTGTCGATAGCCAGCTTATCGCGATACTTGTCGAATACCGCCTTGGCTTCGGCAATCGCTGCAAGACGAACTGCCTTGTCTATGTTCCACCAATCATGGTCTATCTGAAAGGCGGAGAAATTCCCATAGACGCCTGGTTCCGACAACAACTTGTCGTGCTCCTCGGCAATCGCCGGTCCAGCCAAGAGACATGTCATGACATACACCACTACCATCAGACTGGGACGTCGCACGCTCATGCCGTTCTGCTCCTTTTCTGGCGGGAGTTCCCTGCACGTGAGGGACCGAAGACCCGCCGAAAAATCTTGTCCAGATGCCGCAGATAGTATGCCGGATCGAAACAGGCCTTGATCTCGGTCGGCTTCAGATGCCGAACGATGAACGGGTCCTTTGCCACCAATTCGGAAAAGCCGGCGCCACCTTTCCATGCCGCCATCGCATTGTGCTGTACCGCTTCGTATGATTCCTTTCGTTGCGCCCCCTTCTCAATCAACGCCAGCAGCAAGCGCTGCGAGTAGACGAGGCCTCCAGTGAGATCCAAATTCTGCTTCATCCGGTCCGGATAGACGACAAGACCTTCGATCAAGTCGGTCACCCGCGCCAGCATATAGTCCAGGAGGATTGTGCTATCAGGCATCACGATTCGTTCGACAGACGAATGGCTGATGTCACGCTCGTGCCAGAGCGCCACATTCTCCAGAGCCGCCAGGCTATTCCCACGGATGATGCGGGCCAGTCCGCAGAGATTCTCCGACACAATGGGGTTCCGTTTATGCGGCATGGCCGACGAACCCTTTTGGCCGACAGAGAAAAATTCCTCTGCCTCCAGAACCTCCGTCCGTTGGAGATGGCGAATTTCCATGGCAATCTTTTCGATGCTGGAAGCCAACAGGGCCAGCGCGGAGAGGTAGGCCGCATGGCGATCGCGCACGGGCTGTTCTTCGCCGCTCGCCGCCCTT
>DAISKX010000224.1:0-6358 GCA_036820725.1 Nitrospiraceae bacterium | reverse complement strand
GGAGACTTCCTGGTGGCGGGACGGGATCGTCCTTTTAAGGGCCAGCGAGTAATTTTAGGAAGAGGGGTACAACCATGAAATTCTCTCTGATGGTTGTGACACCGCACATGTAATCACGCATCAACCTATTCCCTATGCACCATGCTTTCGCAGAGAGGTGCTGTCGGAGAACAGTGAGGAGGTCTTATGGGATTCACGTCACCATTCATGAGTACCTACCACCGAAGTCGCGAAGGATTTGGTCCTTTCGTGACCCTCATCATTGGAATCTGTGCTCTTGTCGCGATCCTAGTCATGGTCCCGGAGGTGCAGGCTGTGACGGACGACAGTCCCACGCAAGCGGTCAAGAGTACAATCACCGAGTTGTTCCGCATTCTGAAAGCACAAACAGAGTGGAGCCGCCCTGACGAACGGCGCTCCGAGATCGAACAGATCATCAGACGCCGTGTCAGCTATGCCGAGATGGCGAAACGCTGCCTTGGTGAACCATGGATGGAGTTGAACGTCGATGAACGACAGGAGTTTGTCGACTTGTTCGTGCAGATGCTTCGCGATGCGCTGGCGAACAGAATGTTTGAGTATTCCAATGAGCGGATTATATATCTCTCCGAGCAGCGAGAAAGAGATTGGGCCAAGGTCGCCACACGTCTATCCGGAAGTAAGGCTGATACGTTGGTTGAATTTCGTCTGACGTATAAGTCGGGACAATGGTTTCTCTATGATGCAGTGATCGACGGCGCAAGCATGGTCACCAATTACCGCGCACAGTTTGCGGCCGTTCTTCGTGAGGAGTCGTACGCAGGTATGGTGGCAAAGATGAAGGAGAGGACGTTGGTGGTGAAGGTGTTTGAGGAGACCTCTCCTTGAAGGGGGGCCGGTGAAGGTATTGGGTCATCGCCGCAACACAACATTGCACCGTCGCGTCTCAAACATGTGGGTGCAGTACTTAACAGGCATCGTTTCGCCGTTCGATGTCTCGGTGTCCGATGAGTATAGGAAGGAAGGTTCTCTGGAATCGACGATAGCCGACCTTCCTATTATGGCGTCGTCAAGGAGGACATAATGAAGAACCTGCCACGGACCTATGTGCTCACCCTGAATTCGCCATCTCGGCAAGCGCTCCGGCTATGGACGGGGAGGAGCATGCATACGCTGCGCCATTGCTCCGTCAAGCAGATCGAACGGGTGTTGAGGGAAATGCAGGGATACATCGCAGATCTGCAGTCGACCAGGAAAGCCGCCGTCTCCGAGGGATCGTACTCTCTGAATCGTTCGCGATAATGAGGGTGCAGCTTGGGTCATGGTTCGACAGGTGAGTTGCTCGATGCCGCGATTCACGGGGGGAACGGTCATCACAAATCGTCGACCCGAGACACCTTGTCGCGCCTGAGTCCATCAGTTTCACGAGTCTCCGCTCTCCAGAAGGCGGCGTCACCACAGGAGATCAACATGGGCAAGGAAGACCACGGGAAGCGCATGAAGGCAGCATGGGTCCGCATTCCTGACGGCATAAGGGTAAGGCACCGGCATGAAGGGCAAGAAGGATTCATTGATGGATTAACCGAGATGGTTGTCGGGCCCGATCGGAATCCTGATGGGCGGACGCAGTATCGAATGAATATCGGGGTCGCGACCCGCCGGCTCGTTGTCGAGGACGACCTCTGCATCCTTATCGATGACGAAAACCTCGTCATCATGATGCGGCACAAAGCTTCCTACCGTCGCTCGGTGACGGAACAGCTTCATGGGCTGCTGGCTGACGATCGGTTTATCAAGTCGGCCTAAATATACGTGTGACCGGATGGTTGGTCGATCCTAGTGCCTAGCGCGGGTGACGACCGGATCCCAGCGTCGGAGTTCCCGGTAGACGAGCCCGCTCGGCCTCAGGTTCCTGATGGCCTCTTCGATTCGCCTCGATGCCGGAATCCGTTGCCTCCCCGCATAGCAAGCACCGCCATCCAGAGACGGATTCGCCGCTCATGGTTTCTTTCATCCTTATTGCTACCATCAGTCCAGTACATCGTCGGCAATCCATAGTTCTCCCGTTGTTAGAATTCAGTCTGGGTTTTCCGGCATCATGTCAATGATGATAGAGACGCGAGCATCGCGCCCGCTCACCCAATCAATGGCACATATCGAAGGTCTCTGACGAAGGAACGGCGGAGACTACGAGATCGGTCGCGCGGAGATCACGATAAAAGTAGAGACGGCTGCGCGAAGGATAGGATAGTACCCGTGACGAACACAATGCCCCATCCTACCACACTTCCGATTGCACCAGAGGTGAACCTCACCGGGACCGATCATCTTTCTTGATGTCCTCCGCACCCTCATGGGTCTGCCCCTACCCAATAGGCAGCGACATGTCTGTCGATTGCGTCGTGAAGCACCGGCAGCTTTGCCCCGACTGATCGTCGCATTCTTCACAGTGAGCTGTTTTGACCAGTTCTCTGCGGGCCGGAGGTATAGCATGGGTGCAAGATGTCATCAGTCTAATAGCAAGCGAAGCGACAAATCAGAACAGGTATGACACGCAACGATGTAATTGAGGGGAGCTGCGACGATGGAGACCACATCAGTCATCGGAACCAAAAATAAAAAAGGGCAGGTCTATACCGATACGGCCGTCATGATGAATGAGGCCCCACGTACCTTGTCCTTCTATACCGGGAGTGAGGTCATTAAAGAAGCCATTCGGCGCGCCAGCATCGATGTGATGATCGCGTATCCGATTACGCCGCAGAGTGAAGCGGCTGCCCTGATCGGCGAACTGTTTGCCGAGGGCTACATCGGCGACTATTTCCGGGGTGAAAGTGAATTTGCGGTGATGTCGCAATGTGCCGGCGCGGCATTCGGTGGTGCCCGTGTGTTTACGACGACGGCCGGACCGGGCACGATGCGGGCCATGGAAAACTTCCCCATGTGGGCCGGCGCCAGGCTGCCGATCCAGATGATTGTCACCTGTCGGGGCATTAACTCCCCGCTGTCCATTCAACCGGATACCATCGAGATTTCCTATCTTCTTCAGACTGGAATGTTGGTGTGGCATGCCGAGACTGCGCAGGACTTTTATGATTGGATCCTCAAGGGCTACATGGTGTCGGAGGAGCCGGAAGTCCATCTCCCGTTAGCGCTGTGTTGCGATGGGTTTTTCGTCACACATACAAAAGACGTCGTGGAGTTGACACCGACCGATATGTGTTTGCCGCCCTATGATCCCTATCGGGCGCCCGTCCCATGTATGGATATGGAATGCCCGCCGGTTCGCATGATGCGCGATCCGTTCGTGATGAAGAGCAATTACATCAGCTACGCCACACATGCCAGCTGGCAACAGGAAATCTGGGCCGCCATGGAGCGATCGCGCAAACATACGATCAAATGGCTCGATGGTCTGATCGAAACCGAAAACGTCGATGCCGACATCCTCATTGTGACCTCGGGAACGGCCGTGTCTCAGGGACGTGAAGCCATCAGGCTCCTGGCCGACGAGGGCATCAGGGTGGGCCTGGTCAAGATTAAAAGTGTGCGGCCTTGGCCTGAAGACGAAATTCGAGAAGCCACCAAGCACGCCAAGCACATCATCGTGCCGGAGTTTAATGTCGTCGGATGGATGGCGCGAGAGATCAAAGCCACGATTCCCAATCATGAGCGGGTGATTGCAGGACCACGCGTCTGCGGAGGGATGACCATGCCGCCGGAAATCATCGTTGAGGAAATCAAAAAAACCCTTGGCGTGAGATCGAGCGCGTTTACCGGACGCGGATAGCGAGAGGAAGCAAAGCAACAAGCACGAGCAGACAACACGAATGATATCCAGCAGAGCTGTGAGGAGATAGTGATGAGCAAGGAAAAGATTCAGATCGCACCGGAATTGTTTGAAATCATGCCTCCCGAGTACCAGGATCTCGTCAATCGGGCCACCTATGGAAATGAAAACCGAGGTTGGAAGGACATTGGCACGAGTAAGGAGTTGATCGAAGAACATTCGCTCTGTGCCGGATGTCCCGAATCGATGGCGTTTCGATACATTCTGGCCTCATTACCAAATCCGGAGGATACCGTGATGGTCGGGTCGACCGGCTGTACCAGTCTGGTCTTTCCGCATGTCGCCATTCACAATATTCATTCGTTGTTCGGCAATCAGAACGCCGTGGCATCCGGTCTGAAGCGGGCATTGACCGTGCGCTTCCCCAATCGCGTCAAGGATGTGGTGGTGCTGGCGGGCGACGGGGCGACGGTGGACATCGGCCTCGACATGACGCTCCAGGCCTGGTTCCGCCAGGAAAAGTTCACGACCATCTGTTTTGATAATGAGCTGTACGCGAACACCGGAGGTCAGGAGAGTGGCCTGATGCAGAAGGGGTTCGTGGCCAAGATGGCCCCGATGGGGAAGATGTTCGAGAAAGTACGTCTTCCGGAAATCGCTCGAGAATCGGGCTGTCACTATGTGGTGAGTTGCACGGTGAGCAAGCCTTCGTTGATCGAGAAGGTAATTAAAAACGCGGTCCTGATCGCCCGCGAAATCGGTCCCACCTATGTGCAATTGTACACGCCCTGCATATTGGAGATTGGAAAGGACAGCATGGAAGGTCTCCAGGAAATGCGTGATTCGGAGAAGCCGACCGGTCGGTTTGCGCACAAGGAGTATATGAGCGAGCCGGCGAAACAGCTCTTAGCCGACATCGCCGCAAGAGAGAAGGATAAGAAGGCCGCCGCAAAGCAATTGGTGCCTCAGGAGGTTTAATCTACGAGATGCGCCAGCCGAAATGCCGGGACTGGATCTCCACGAGGAGATGCACGTGTCTGGTAACGACACTTGAATAGAAAAGAGGCAGTCATGATTACAGTATCCTCGATGGCTGAAGGCAAAATTCGCGAGCTTATGCAAGAAGAGCAGGACACGATCGGCCTGCGGGTATTCGTCAAGGGCGGTGGTTGTCATGGATACCAGTATGGGATGTCGTTCGAATCGAAGATGAGCGAAGACGACACCGTCGTCGAAAAAGGCGATGTGAAGATTATCATGGATTCCCAAAGCGCGCCGATGCTGGCCGGTGCCGAAGTCGATTATGTGGACACGCTGCAAGGATCCGGCTTTGCGATCAAGAATCCCCAAGCGAAGACGACCTGCGGATGCGGCAGTTCGTTCAGTGCATAATTCCGCCGCGTCCTGACCTGAGGGGTCGCAATGAACTTTGTACGTGACATGGCTCCGGAACTTACCGTGCTGTTGTTTCTGATAGTGATGTCAGGAGTACTGCTGCTGACATATGTTCTGTCCCGTTAAGATAGTCGGCGGTGTGCTGCAAGCTGATCAAAGCATTTAGCGAACTTGTCACCGAATAGGGAGAGCAGCCAATGAGTCTCGATTATGTGAAGTTTTCGCCAGGATTTGAGCGATTCATGCCGAAAGAGTATCGGGATATGGTGGAGCATGGACCGTTTGGAAAAAAAGTGACGGTTTCGCAGATGGGGTCTTTCAAAGAGATCCTTGAAGAACATCCCATGTGCGCGGGCTGCGCAATGACCTTGTTTATCCGGTTGGCCATCATCTCGTTTCCGAATCCGGAGGATACCATCACTGTTGGAACCGCCGGCTGCGGACGGTTGGCTATTTCGCAAGCGGCTATTCCCTTTGTCTACGGCAATTATGGCGATCAGAACGGTGTGGCCAGCGGGCTGTCCCGGGGCCTGCGTCTGCGATTCGGCGATAAGCCGAAGGATGTCGTAGTCCTTGCCGGCGACGGCGGCATGGCGGACATCGGCTTTTCCTGTACGCTCCATTCCTGGTTCCGCAGGGAAAAGTTCACCACGATCATGCTGGATAACGAGGTCTACGGGAATACGGGCGGACAGGAAAGTGGCATGACCACGAGGGGAGCGGTCCTCAAGATGGCGCCGTTGGGAAAGAAGTTCGACAAGATGGACATGGTCGGCATGGCCAAGATCGCCGGCTGCGCCTATGTCGCGACGGTGGTGCCGAATAACCCTCGCCGGGTGGAAAGTGTCATTAAGAAGGCCGTGCTGATCGCCCGCGAGATAGGTCCGACCTATATTCAGGCATACACGTCCTGCAATATCGAATATGCGATTCCGACGGACAAGGTCATGGAAGATGCAAAGACCGTTGAAGATGACCGGTATAAGTTTACCGAGTACGTGAGCGATGAGGCCAAAGAGTATCTGGCCGATCGCTACGGGTACAAAACGCTCCTTCCACAGCCGGCTGCGGCCGTGAAACAGGCGTGACATTGTATTCTAAGGAACAGACCATGGCATACAGCGAAAAGGTGGTGGAACATTCAATAGCCCGCGGAACAGAGGAAGTTTCAAGCCTCTCGGCGTGGCCGGGGGT
>DAISKX010000223.1:0-6365 GCA_036820725.1 Nitrospiraceae bacterium | reverse complement strand
ATATTTCCGGCATGATGTTCACGGTCGTGATTAAGTTTCGTTTGTCTCGTACCGGCCTCATCAGCGGTATCGAACTCAAACAGCCATCGGGAAATACATATTATGACGATGCAGGCCGAAGAGCCATCATGAGTGTCGAGCACCTCCCTTCATTTCCACCTAATATCACCGAGCCATACTATGACATTGATTTCACCTTTGCCGTGGGCAATGGACGTTAGCTCCTGACGATCTGACCGAATTATTCGGGCATCATCTAATAAGCTTGAAATTTAGAACTCGGAATTCTGCAGCGCTTGATTTCCATTTGGTGACCACACCGACGCTTGGATCAACGTCGCTTGTTATGCGTTTGCTCATATGAAACTAGATCTACAGCGATACATTGACTACCTAAATACATCGTCCGAAGACTGGGATGCGCGGGCACAAATTGGCATCACAGATACAGAAGAGGAACAACTTCATAGATGGATGCTAGAAGGCGTGTTATCAGCCTCAACTTACCGTCTTATTCGCTTGGGACGCATTGCCGACCATATTTACTCCCGTGAGGCGAAGAGAAAGGGATGGACTATAAGCCTACTGCGCAAGCAGCTCTCTGAAGGCGGCACCCGCAGATACATTCAGGGCAACGAAGAGATATTTGAAGAAAACTCCTATGCATTTTGGCCATGCTATGAACGGATATTTCGAATCCGTAAGACGTTACCGATTCCCTCAAATATGAAGTTTCAGGTGGAATTGCGGAACTTAGTTTGGAATAACGATTTCAACGCTCAGTGGAAATCCGTTTGTAGGGGATTAGAGGAAGAAGCTGTACTGCTAAGTCAGTGGGTTATGCAGAACGGAATGGCCCAAGACGTGCGGGAACGCCTGTGGGAAATGGTGTATCTCCCGCCTGCCCACATCTCCTATTGCGTGAAGCTATCACAGGGCGTCAATTGCAAGACCCATACGTTCCCATTGAGACAGCGTTACCATAAAAAGTTACGTGATCCAGCAGAACGCTATCGATTTGTTCCAGACAAAGCTGTGGTTCCCAATAGGCCGTATGGATCGCACGGCAGCGACGAGTTAGCTGAAGCTGAAGCAGCATTTCTTCAGGGCATCAAAGATTATCGGCCGGCAAACGCTATATCGCCGGTTACGTGGCTTGTCGATCAGATAAACTGGAAGATGGGTGACATCTTCGATCGTCAATCACTTCCTGATTCGCGAAGTGCTGAAGGACCCGTCGACTCACATAGTATCTCCGATTCAAGGAAACAGCCTCGAATGAAGAGAATTCTGGTGTCAAGAGTTGAGTGGTCTGGTGGGAGCCTAGATGAACAGGTAGCAGGACAACGGACTGGTGAGGATGGCCGAGCGCTACATGAAATCCTTTCTGACCCGCGTCCCACACGATTAGAGAAATATGAACGCGATGAACTGCATGAGCAACAGGAGAAAGCTTTGGCTAAGCTTAGAGAGGAATTAGGGCATGCGTTCTATACCATGTGCCTAGAAGAGCGAAGCACGGACGACATAGCCGTTCAATTGGGCAAAACAAAAGCTGCCACATATAAGCAATTTGAACGAGCTATGGACTCAGTACGGCGACACCTCGGCCTATCGAAGACCAAGAAGCCTAGATCCAAAATTCTTTGACCCCATCCGCTTGGGCTTGTACTACTTCGATCATCCTCCCTTCGTCGCCCCTTCATAAGACCCACATAACCTACTGATATTACTATATTAAATAATTCTGTCCAAAATTTCGTGAGCGCACTACCTCTCTATGTAGGAGCAGGAGAATGCTGCCTATTCACACATAGGAGAGAGGATTCAAATGAAGCGAGTTCGGCGTAAGACACTGCTACAGCGGCGGTATCTGACCATTGTTCGTGATGCTTGTGCCCTGGTGCTGAAGGCAACCAATGGGGATGCACTCCGTGCCCTCGGTCTTTTGTACACGCTACAAGGTCCGCATCGTACAAAGGAACGTCAGTCATCTGAACCGGTGGAATCGAAATATGGGGAGCAATGAAATCCTTAGTCGCCTAGATCAAGTTAAGGCAAGGCGGTTAGGAGAATGGTCCGCCCGCTGTCCGGCTCATCCAGACAAGAACCCGTCGCTCACAATCCGTGCCGGCGAACGGGGATTGCTTCTCAAATGTTGGGCCGGATGCACTCTTGAAGAAATCTGCCAGGCCTTAGGCTGCCGCGTGTCGGACCTCTTCCTAGAACGAAAAAGCGAAAGCCGGAAGCGGAGGACAGTGCCACCTAGGCCAGCTCGCTTTGATTGGCAGGTGACGGCCTGGCGGTTTCGCTTTCACGCCATGTTGTTATGGTTACGGGTCCAGGACGTATTGAACGCATCGAGTGGCCAGGATACCTCAACCTGGTCGATTGAAGAGCATGAGGCCGCCATGCGGGCGGTTGGGAAGGCCTATCAGGACATTGAACGAGCGGACTTTCTAGAGGAAGTGGCCTTTGACATACGAGCGAAGGGATTAGCAAAGGAGCGAGAACATGCTCAGCATAGCTATGCAGCTTGAGGCCATAATGAAAGCCCCGTTGTATCCAACAGGCGCGGAGGAAGGTGCTGCTATCCCTCGTCTGACCGATCAGATTGATGAGATTGAAGCCCTGATCCGCCGATACGTGGCGCTCCCCGAATTCTCGCTGGCTGCCGTCATTGCGACCTGGATTTGCGGGACTTATCTCTATGAACGATTCCGGTATTTTGGGTATCTGGCGCTTCGGTCGGCCACCCCGGGTTGCGGCAAATCGCACCTCCTGAAACTTGTGGCTCGCTTCTCTCAGGGGAATCCACCCATTGCGATTGCCCCGACGGCAGCGGTCTTATTCCGCAGTCCGCGCAAAGTGTGGATCTTGGATGAAGTTGACCGGTTTCGGAATCAGGATAAGGAGACGTTCGGTCAAGTGCTCATGGTCCTAAACGCCGGCTTTGAGAAGGATGGCATGGTTGAACGAGTGGAGAAGGTCAACGGCACCTGGACCCCGGTTCAGTTCCGGGTGTACGGCCCAAAAGCTCTGGCCGGGATTGAATCCCTTGCGGATACCCTCGCGTCTCGATGTTTCATGATTCAGATGCAGCGGGCGCCGCAACGGATGCCCCGCATGAATGAGCGACGGTTACAGACTGAGTTTGAACGGGTCCGAGCCAATCTCGAACTCTGGGCTCAAGCGCATGGGGATGAAGTGGAAGAAGCCTACACTGGTCTTGACGACGAGGTGCTGCCCTTGAAGGGCTTGGAAGATCGATTCCAGGATATTGCAGAGCCATTGGTTGTCATTGCCACGATGGCGGATTCAGAACGTCCTGAAGGCCCACAGGTGTTATCTCGGCTGCTCACTGGCTTAAGGGCAGCCGCAGGCCGACGGGAGCCGTCAGGGCGAGAAAACCAGCTCGTCGCGTTCCTTGAGATGGTTGAGGAACGACTCAACGGAAGCCCTGAGGTCTTTATCCCATCCGGAGACCTCAGGATGGCGTGTCAGGATCGGGAAGAACTGGCTTCGCTCGAAACAGACAGGGCTTTGGCAGGGTTTCTCAAGAACTTCGATCTGAGACCAGGCCATAACCCCACGAAGACCAAACGGGGATATCGGATACGGGCTGAATGGGTACAAGACTGGAAAGCCCGATATCGGGTGACTCCGTAACGGAGAGAAATACAGAGTCATGTTCGGGAGGTCTCCCTGCTGATGCAAGTGTCCAAGTGTCCGAAGCCTTCACCGGACATGGTGATTCGCGCTTTCGTATGTGTCCAGACAGGACTTTCCGGGACGCTTCATAATCGCGGCAAATCCCCGCTCTATATGCGGTGACCGGACGCTTGGACAGATGGCAGCAGGGGAAAGCCAAGACAATGGGCGATTACACGAGGTGCATGATGAAAGTCATCAAACGTTCCCCGTTAGTGGAACGAGCCCTGGTACTGCTTAGGCCTGACTGGGCGGCCGCCTGGCACGAGTTGGGAACGCTCACCAATGGCATGACTGATGATGATCCCCGCTATCCGCGCATCATGACTACCCTGTCCGCGTGCGACGATGCGTTTCGCGCGGGCAACTGGTGCACGTTTCGTGAGTCGGCGGAGAAGGTCAAATTATTGGTGAAGGTGCTTCCCTAACAGATCGTTATCCATCGTAGGGAGGAGGAAGACACCAATGTCAGATTGTAAGGTGCCTAGTCAGTGGGTGAGTGAGCCCGAACTGTGCCAAATACTTCAATACAGCTCTAGTACCGTGCGCCGACTTCGGGCAAAAGGTCTGCCCTGTGTTGGCAATTATCGTCTGCGTCGCTATCAACTGGCGCAAGTGATCGACTGGATAGCTAAACACGGCTAGGGGCAGTTGAGCCTATCCGTGGCTCGCTGGACCAATCAATCTACTGTATTTCAACCGTGGATGCGTCCACGTAAGGCTTCAGCAATCGACAAAAAAGCTACTTCACCCGTGAAAGAGGCACGCATGGCAGAGTTATCCCGCATGAAGAGGCTTCTGAACATATCGGAAGCGGCGGATTATACGGAGGAATAGAGTGAGCGAGCTTCTCGGTAAAATCGAGGACAGTATTATTAAAGCACCACCTGAGGCTCTGCCGTTGCTTCTTGGAGACCTCGAAAGACTGAAAGGCCAAGTCTTCTTCCGAATGCTGACCTGTGCATTTAGTCCCTCTCAAACACAAGCCACGGAGGAGCAGCTGCTAACCATTCCCCAAGTGGCAAACCGGCTAAGTATCCCAGAGTCAAGAGCCTACGAACTGGCTAGGCAGAAGAAACTTCACTCTGTTCGCATTGGCAAATATGTCCGAGTGCCACTGAATAGCTTGGCTGAATACGAGCGATCTCTTTCATCATCAAGCAAATAATCGTTGACAGTTAAACTATACGGATAGTATACATTGGAATGCAAGGAAGTGAGCTGCGAAAGAGACGTGAGCGAATGGGATTGACCCAAGCTGCACTAGCACGAGAACTTGGAGTTAACTCCAATACCGTGGCGAGATATGAGCGTGATGAATTGAGCATCCCTGAGCCAGTCGCCAGGCTGCTCCGTCTGCTGCAGGAAATAGGCGCGACAAAACGGAAGAAGAGAAAATAAGATGCCGAAGGTGTGGAAGCGGAAGGACCGTGATGTCTGGATCGTCGACTATCGAGATGCGACGGGCAAACGCATTCGTGAGGTTGGCGGCTTCTCTCGGGCACAAGCCGAAGAACGATTAGCTGAACGGATCAAGGAATCACGTGAATTTGCCGGGAACATCGCAGACCGAAACATTCTTCTCAAAGAATATGTCGAGCGCTGGCTCGTATCGGCCAAAGATCAACTCGCCCAGCGTACGCTCCGAAGTTATGGCCAATTGTTCCAGTTACACATTCTTCCTGGGCTTGGGCCCGTCAAGGTTCGGGAAATTCGTCGGCGTGACGTGAAGAGGCTTCTCTCGGATAAGCGGCAACTGCTCGGAAAGAATAGCGTTCGACTGATCAAGGCTGCACTTTCTACCGTCCTGTCTCAGGCTGTCGAAGAAGAAGTCATAACCGTCAATCCTGCCCTAGGGCGTTTCCGCGAATCGCGCTCAGCCGGCAGCTCGCGTCATACCGATGTCAACCCCATGAGTCATGAACAGTTGAATCGTTTTAAACAGACAGTCGATCGCCTGGTAGGGGAGAGTCTCCTTCCTCCTGCGTTGGGTATGGGGTTCTTGGTGATGGCTGGGACAGGTCTAAGACCAAGCGAACTCATGGCACTCCAACCGATCGATTTTGATATCCCGGGAAGGACGGTACGGATTGAGCGATCTTTAGATCTCGATGGGCAAATCAAGCCAACCAAGACCGACGAGACCCGGCTCGTTGACCTGAGCGGCCGACTCGCTTCTAAGCTCGTTGACTATCTGATCTGGATGGATTCTGAGGCCATTGCTCAGGGGAAGGATCAACCAGAATGGTTGTTCGTCGACCACAAGGGCAGCGTGTTGAACGATCGATATCTTAGAAAGGCCTTCGCTCGGATCCTTCGCAAGGCCGAGCTGCCCCACTTCAAACCTTACGATCTTCGGCACACCTATGCTTCTCTGCTCCTGTCTGAGGGAGTGCCTCTGCTCTACGTCTCTCAACAGCTGGGACACGCCAAGCCGACCACGACATTAAAGCATTATGCGAAGTGGATGCCGAGGGGGAATCGTCGCTATGTAGACATGCTCGACGTAGACATGCTCGACCAGGACATCGAAAAAAGTTGGCACCAAAAGTTGGCACCAAAGGCAGAAAAGAGCAATGAACCGGATCGGCCGATTTCAGAAGTTATTGAGAAGTCTGGAGGAAAAGATGGTGGGCCGTGTAGGGGTCGAACCT
>DAISKX010000222.1:0-6367 GCA_036820725.1 Nitrospiraceae bacterium | reverse complement strand
GTTAGGAGTGTTCGGACAACTCCAAGACTCCCTCAATAGCATTTGGGGGGTGCAACCAAAGGAAGGGCGTGGCATCTGGGGCCTCATTAAAGACCGATTCATATCCTTCGCGGCCTTGCTCGGCACGGGGTTTCTGCTGCTGGTTTCCCTCGTGCTCAGCGCAGGGCTCGCGGCGTTTGGGAAATGGTTTGGCGGGTGGCTGCCGGCCCCCGAGGCCGTGCTCCAAGTGCTCGAGTTCCTCATCTCGTTTACCGTCATCACCGGCCTGTTCGCGATGATGTTTAAAACGCTCCCCGATGCTCAAGTGGCGTGGAGGGATGTCTGGGTGGGAGCGGTGTTGACAGCCATGCTTTTTACGGTCGGGAAATTCGCGATCGGTCTCTATCTGGGGAAAAGCGACGTCGGCTCAGCCTATGGGGCAGCGGGGTCACTCGTCATCCTCTTGGTCTGGGTGTACTACTCCGCTCAAATCCTACTTTTCGGTGCCGAATTTACTCAAGTCTATGCCAACGCGGTGGGCTCCCGGATCGTGCCGTCAAAAGACGCGGTCGCCACCGACCCCAAAAAAGGGGGAGCACCCAACACGTCGTCACAGGATCATCCTTCTACAGGACCAAGGTCTGACAAGGCCACGGGGTACGTGCGGACAGCCCACGTGACCCCTTATGGGCCACCATCCATCGAGCGGACCAAGACAGCTCTGGGGGCAAGCGAACGCGTGATGGGAGTCGTGCTCCTCGGCTTCTCGATAGTCCAGTTGCTACGCGGGTTCCGGTCACAAGGCCAGTGAGTAATGTCTCTTCACGAACATGGCATCGCGTGTGGCGGTGGCTTGCAGGAACTGCCCTGCTCGTGCTCCTGGTCCGGAGCCTTGCGGCGTTATTTATTGATGAACCCTTGCGGGCCTATGCGGAACGTGAATTGAATCGACGCGTCGCAGGGTACACCTTCCATATCGGCGCGCTCGACTTCCATCCCATTGGCCTCTCCCTCGATCTAGAACGGATCACCGTCGTCCAAAATGAGCATCCCGATCCGCCCATCGCGCAGTTGGCCACGTGGCATGCCAGCATCCACTGGCTGGAATTATTGTCCGGTCACCTCGTCAGCGACCAGTGGATCGATCACCCCATTGTCCACTTCACTCGGCCACAGGCTGCCAAGGAAGTACAGGACCCTTCGGCCGATCAAAAGGGATGGCAAGAGGCCGTGTTCGCCATCTATCCGTTGCAGATCAATGAATTTCGCATCGCTGACGGAGACATCACCTATCGGGAGAACACCACCTCCAAGCCCTGCACATCAGCCAGCTGAATGTCCGCGCGGGCAACATTCGCAATGTGCGATCGAAGCGCCACGAGTATCCCTCCGAGGTCCATCTCGACGCCGTGGTCTTGATCGTGGCCGGCTCCAATTGGATGGGCAGGCGGACTTCCTGGCAGAACCGTCCCTGGAGATGAATGCCAACGTTCATCTCCAGGACATCGCACTCGCGGACGTGCTCCCCCTCACGGCGCAACATCAGGCACGTCACGCGGGCGGGTAGACATTCTGACGGAGAAGGGCGAACGACTTTATAGTCCTACCCGGAGTCAAACGCCAAAATTACTCCCAAGATCGCCAGATGTTGGGCAG
The DNA here is from genome assembly GCA_036820725.1 of Nitrospiraceae bacterium. GTDB lineage: Bacteria > Nitrospirota > Nitrospiria > Nitrospirales > Nitrospiraceae > DASSBQ01. Next base: position 4,732 of record DAISKX010000222.1, on the reverse strand, counting down.
CAGTCGCGCCGGACATATCCGTCGATAACGAGCCACCGCGAAAAAACCCCCCTTGCGAACCGGTCGAATGGTCGTACCGATGCTCTAACCGCACGATCACCATCTGTCGGCCCACATGCTTCTTGTACTCGAGCGTAAGGGTATTCGCCCAAATGAGTTGTTCATGAGCTGTCATCCGGCCTTGGGGGTCCCAATAGAACTCCGGCCGGACCGCAACACTCCATGGACCCGTCAGGTGGCGTTGCGTGAACAGAGCAGCGCCCATCCAGGTTGCCCGCGCGCCACGCACATCCGCTGTCTTCTCCGTGCCAATATCGTAAGAGAGCGCTACCCGCCAGTCCGGCGTCCGCCACTCCGCGGTTGAGTCAGAAAACGTCCGCCAATATTGCATCGCCGTGGCCTGCTGATCGGGGCCATAATAGATGCTGTTGTACAGCGTCAGATTATGTGACGCCCGCCATTCCAACTTCGAGATATAGCTCGGCTGATCGTTCGCGCGCGAGAGATGGAGATACTCGGTCACGACATACAGTCCCAGTTCCAACGCTTTGGTCACGGGATAGGATGCTCCGAACCCGATCAGGAAATTCGGGTTGTAATCGGTGAGATAGGTCCTCGTATAATTGAGGTTGTACTTCGCATAGAACTCTTCATAGGACTTCGAGCCCTTGAACAAGCCGGCGGTAAAGGTGAGGCCCTCCCCGATCGGGGCGAGGTAACTGACGTTCGCCCGGGCGAGATGGCGAAGGGTGTCCGCGCCGGAAATCGACTGGGGACCGCCTGGTTGCGGATCGGGAACCAGCTCGTCGGTGTCATATCCGGCCTGCAAGGCCAGTTCTATGCCCCAACGGGAATGTTCGGCAGGATCCTTGCGCAGATATACCAGGCCCATATTGGGTGCCAGTTCATTGGTCCTCGGCGAAGTCTGTTTGCTTCTCCAGAGCTGGTTGTCGGGATGATTGGAATTGTACAGATAGCCGACGTCAGCAAATCCCCCGTACTGCCAGGTATCGGCAGCTTGTACAACATGGCAGTCGAGGACGCACACGAGGCATGCAATTAAGCACGGGCTAAGTAGGTTACTGCCACGACCCTGCTTAGTCATGAGGCAGGATGAGAGATCTATTCGCACGGAGGGAGTCATGCACCATTGTTCGATGGAAAATACAATGGCGGCTGCTGCATGGTCTAAAAATCTACCTCGATTTTGTTAATAATCTTTTTGACTCCAGGAAGGGCCGCCGCCTCTTTTTCCGCGTGCACTTTACTTGCATGATCGTCTGACATGCCGCTCAAATACACCACGCCCGACTCGGCGCTCACTTCAATCCGGCTAAGATTCAGCTCGTCCGACTCCAGCAGCGCCTGATCGATGCGAGTGGCCAATTCGTCATTAGCCTTTTGCAGCGCAGAGACACATCCCACTAGACAGAGCGGGCCAACTATCAGCAGGCGTCCCCACCACCGCAGCTTGCGCGAATTTGAAGCGATCATAACCTCAACCTTCTGGGGAAACGTCTTGCCTGGTCGCCGTTAGTCCGACGTTGCCGCTGCCTTTCCCTTGAATGGTTTGCCTTCGAGCCCTGGCAGCACGGCGTCAAAAAAGGCATTTTTGAACAGGGTCGCGACCATTTCCCACGTGCTTGCTTGTGGGTTTTCAACGGGCCCGGACACATCGGCCTTCGTCGCCACTTCGCCGCGCGGCGTATTTTTGAGCACACTGGACGCCACATTGATCGTCTTCTCAAATATCTTTGTGAGCAACCCCTTGTCCTTGTCTTGTTCAGGGTCGTAGGCGGTCACGTCTTTGAAGAGGGGCTTTAGATAGCCCTTTACCTGGCCGTCCTTCACGGTCATCTCACTAAAGACCGAAAAGACACCTGCGGCCACATCCGTGCCGCCATAGGCACGCAGCACGTGGTTCAGGGACTTCACTTGAGTCTTGAGAATTTTGACGCTCAGGTCAAAGTCTGGGGATTTCGTCTCCGGGCGAAACGACCCCCTGATCTGGGTTGCTCCACTGCCCATCAGCAGACCCTTGAGCTGAACTTTCGCGGTCCCTTCCGAGAGCTGGTTACTCCAGTTCTCGAGGTCAATATCCGTCCCGCTGATGAACATGCGAGAGGACGGGGTGGTGGTTTGGTTCACGATCCCAAACTCGCTGTTGCCGATGGTTCCCCGGTCAATTCGGACTAAGAGCGTCGGATGATTGGCCGCGCGATCGGCCGCCTTCGCCGCCTTCCGGCCCGTATCTTTCTCTTTCTTTTCTGCGCGAGCCGTGTGGACGAAATCTCCCTTTACGTCCTGCAGCGTTAGGGTACGGAGCCGCACCTCTTGCACAGTGGGAGCATATTCGACATGCCCCTCGGCGGACAGGCGCCCTTGCGACAGATGCACCTGATGCTGGGCGGTGAGCGGAAGAAGATCCGCGAGGCTGATATCGGTGAGGTTAAGGTCCGCCTTGACAGCCATGGTGGGGTCGGCCAAAAAATCGGCATGGCCGTCGAGTTGGACGCGGCCCTTGTCGAAGACCACCGCCTCGAAATGGATGTCCGAGGGATATTGATGGGGTTTCGAGCGGACATTGCGAATGTTCTTCGCCGTGACGTGCAGGTCCGTTATATGGAGCGGCTTCGAGGTGGCATTCTCGCGGTACGTGACATCCCCATCCGTAATGCGGACTTCATTGACTTGGACCTCCTGCATGGCGAAGAGGGCTTCTTGCCAGCTCTGCTTTTGTTCCGGTGTGGCTTGCAGTTCCTTCGCCGCCTGCGGACGGGTGAAGTGAATGACCGGATGCTCGATCAACTGATCGGTCACGAGGCGGCCAGATAATAGGGCGCTCCACTGCAGACTGCCATGCATCTTAGAGACGGCGGCGATTGGCGGGTCCGGGTGGTCCTTTTGCCTCACAATGACGTCTTCCAACTCAAGGGACAGACTGAGCGGATGCAGGTCCAGGCCTCCAATGTGAACGGTATAGGCCGGAAGGCGCTCGTTCAGCTCACGTTCCGCATAGGCTCGCAGAGGCTCATCAAGGAACGAGACGACAATCACGACCAGGAGGAGCAATACCAGTGGCACGCCGATGAGCCACAGCCACAGACGGCGATGAGAGTCAGGTGCACCGTGCGTGGTCATGGGGAAGGCCGCGCGCTGTTCTGCAGCCGGCCGAGGACATATCCGGCACACGATGCCATGCCGAGCACGACCGACGGGTGGGACCCTGTGTGGTGTAGAGCGTTAAGCGCCATGGCCTCACGGTGCGGGGATAACATGGGTCACGTCTTCGCCGAGAACACTCCTGCTTTGATCCATTGGGCGTCTTCTTTCAGAGTGTGAAGCGTGCGGAAGGGCCAGAGCCGCACCCTCGAACCCACCTTAATCACCACATAGGCCAGCCCGCCGGCGCCGGCCGCCGCGAGTAGTGCCACCATTCCATAGCTCGCCCACAGCGAGAGGCCGAGGAGGACTGTGGAGGAGATACACCAATGTGAGGCACAAGAGGATCATGGCCATGAGGCTGAGGACGAGGGCGACGCCTGCCTGAATGGCAGCCTTCACGAGTTTGCTCAGCTCGTGTTGCATCTCGTGTTTCGCCAGTTGAAGCGCCTGCGCCACCAGGCGCCGAAGATCAGCGAGCAGGCTGCTCGCTAACGACACGATAGTTGGGCGAGTCGACTCTTCCATGCTGCCTCCCTTTCCTAGAGAATTGTCAGTCGCGTCGGAGACGAGACAAGAGGTAGCCGCAGCCAAGTCCCACGAAGATGGCCTGCATGGGATACCGACGGGCGATGGCGACCACATCGTCAATCATTCCCCCGAAACCTTGCTCTTGCAGAGGGGTCGCCGCTTGCTCGATCCCTCCGCTCACTGCATCCGCGACCTCCCCGACGATGCCCCTATCTGGCATCTGCTCGCGGACGTGTTCCGCAGCGGACTTGAGCGTGTCGCCGACCTGCCTCGCGTCCTGATCCGCAGCGCCCTTCAGATCACGCGCCGCGTCTTGCAACGCGGAGGCCGCTGGGTTGGTGGTGCCTTCAGTGTTTGAATGTTCCATGTGAGACTCCTTATTGATCGAATGGTGTCACGAGTGGGTGTTGATGACGGAATCGATTCGCCTCCGACACCGGAGCCAAAGGTGTACGCTGTCCACAACGGCTAAGGTACTGGGGAGAGCCCTGGGCGTGAATCGCCTACCACGCAAAGCTACGCGATCATTTGAGGAATGCCGGACACACATGGCTCGGCGTTGAGGCCGACGGTCGGATCATCCAACTCTCACATCTCGCACTGCCGTCGTCGCGCAGTTGCGGTGTTGCGAGCCATGGAGAATCGTGCGTGAGGCACGGCGTCAGGGTGAGCGCTGAGCCTCATGCAGATGTGCCTAGGCAACAAATGTCAGCGGAGGAGGTGACGACAGGATGCCATTAAGGCCACGAGACTGCCCATGGCACTGGGGATAATCAAAAATCCTTTGAAGACAAAATAGGCGCTCATCCGTTCGCGGGGACGGCAAGTTCTGCCAATTTTCCTTAGATAATTGAGAGACGAACTGGTGTTCCGTGCGGTTCCTACCAGATACATCGCATACATCCATGTATGAAGCGGCACATGACTGCGCTCAAAAAGAGTGCCGGTGCGCTAATGATAATTACAACCATAAAACCATAAATAGCCTATATAATATCTATATACGTATAACAATATATCCCCAGATAAATGATGGGAG
>DAISKX010000221.1:0-6373 GCA_036820725.1 Nitrospiraceae bacterium | reverse complement strand
AGCTCTTCGGGCTACCTCGAGTTGCCGAGGCTTCGTGGCCGACCGCTCATTTGCTGGACGATTGATAAGGAAGGCTGTTGTCTCTGCGAGAAAACCATTGAGGACTTGGCTCCATTCATTGCGAATGAAGATCCTATCGTCAGGATGCCGAAGATTGTCTGGAGGTCTAACTGAATAAGCACGCCGAATCCATAACGCTTCTATGTCCGCAGTTTCAAGCCTATCAGATACGCCACGAATGGTTGGAGGCGAGCCCGTTTTCCAGGACCACTTATACTCATAAGGAATAGCTGTATCGAGGATGGTAGCGATACCACCGAGGCGGGTCACCTGGTCTGTGACCGCCTTCGCGTGTATATCACCAGGAGGAGCGAGTATTGCAATCATGCTTCAGAAGGTTCCGAAGGTTTAATGCGCCGTTCTAGCAAAAATGCGGCTACTTTTTCTTGATAGTGTGCAGAAGCATGGTGGTTCAGGCAATACTGCCTGGTGGCAATCGAAAAAGGTCGATGGGAAGGATCGACAATCTCTTCAGGAAGACTCTGCGTAATTTCCGAAATGACACATGGCAACTGAACTCGCAATCGGACAGCCCGGGCACGCGGTTCATTTATAGATTCGTCTAGGTATTCGACTTCAAGGACCTGCGTAGTGGCAAATGTGAGCCGGAGGTGTCCGCTGACCAGTTGGACCACGTCCTTGTCGAGACCCACGAGAAAACCATCGATAATCCCCGAATGATTAGTGGGATCAGAAATCTCAGGAAGACGTCCTAGGAGTTCCCGTAATGCCGGGTCAGAGTTTGTATTCTGATTAGCCAATACGGTCGTCGCTTGTAGCGTCACATATGTGATCGTCTGTGCTATCGAATCCACCCGACGTACCAGATGTGGTAGCTGTGTCTTCGCAATTCGACTTTGTCCAAGTTTCCGATACTGGGGTAAATTGATCTGGCATAAGCCATCCCTTTTTCCCCGGAAGCGGTAGGTTAGTAAGTCGAGGGGGCCATCCGATGTTTAAGGGATTCCGATGGCTACGAATTGGAGCTATCACTTTTGCATTTGCAGAATCGGAGACTTGAAGCGTTACGATTGTGGGATCCTGCGGCTCGGCCTGTACTGCGACAATGCTATTGATTTTGACTTCAATTATTCCATATTGAGTAGCCACTTGAATTGTGTTGTCGGTGCGACTCAAAGCGCGGCCGTGTAGTGAGATGCCGGACAATTTCTCTTCTGAGTACACCGGTAATACATCGACGATCGGCTTGATGCCCTCTGGAATGTTTTTCACGTAGTAACCTCCTTTTCGATACTACTTTTATGGTTAGCTGCGAAGGGTCTTTCCGTAATCCATAAAGTTAGCGATTTAGTTACGCCTCGTTGAAGATCATGTCAACCATTTTGTGTTGCTTGGTTTGGTTGCTGGGAATACGTGTATTTACCCTGTTGCGCTGTTAGCTCTTGGCAATCCTTTAGCCAGATGAATCGTGGACAAGTCTGAAGGCAAATCTTACCTTTTGGTGGGGATCAGTGCCATTTACGTATGTAGTCCAAAGTTTTTCAACATCGTCAGACGTATAACCTTCCTCCTCAATATCGAGCACGAGGTGTCCTTTGATGAATCCAAAAATCATAGTATTCTCTTCTGATTCACTGATGGCATGCTCGATTTCGTCCAATTCCGCATTGGTTTGTTGAAGGGTACTCTGTAACTCTGTCGTCAATTCCGTGATCTCAGTATCAGAGACCAAAGTGTCCGAATTCAGTTTTACGGCCAGATTGCCAAAGTATTTTCTGAATCTCGACAAATAGCCCAATTCCTTTAGCTTGAGAATCAAAGATGGGTCAACGTGATAGAGAAAACGCAACTTATTGTTATTGAATAATTCGCAGAACGATTTCCAGCGATCAGCAGGGCGTCGCTTTGCCCTAACATAATCGTTCATTCGTACAACAAGAGGGGTCAATGGAACTGCCCCGAGAAGGCGGCAAATGATCAAGCTCATTTCGAAGCCTGCTCCGCTGCGGACCATATTCAAGTGACCTGATTTATCCTGCTCTGTAAACGTTCTATCCACCGCAATCGGGTCCCTGGCACGTTCTCTCAAGCTGAAGTTAATAAATGCGTCCACCTCCTTTGGCGACAGATTTGGGGAGCTCTGCTTCAGCATGTGACGCTGTGCCTCTTCTGGTAGTCGTCTGATGTAGCGAAATAAGATTTCCTTTCCGCGTTCCTGCATTTGCTCCATTTCTTGATTCTCTTCCGGTGTAAATTCTCTCGTACGCTTTTTGTCTGCTACTTTTAATAGGTCCCATTTGAATTTAGGATTAAAATCGGCAGGGTCTGGTACAAACGCAATCTGTTCCGTTTCAATCCAAGGAGACAGAAGAATTAGGATGTATACCAATTTTAAAAGATCTCCTTCGTACTGCTGGGGATGCTTGATAGGGTTCATCTCCTCTTTAATTGTCCAGGGATTCACAAAGGGATCGACGATGCATATCTGATCAAAGTAAAGCAGCGATCCAACTACGCTCTTGACTATGATGTCCGGATCGACCTCTCCCAGATACAAGGCTCTGAAAATGCCAGGGGACATCATAAGTTTCTTAAGGTCGGTGTCAGGTCTCCATTGGTCCGCATACCAATTGTAGATCGCCTTGACGTGTTCAGATGAAAACTCTTTCTTTACATCATTCCATGTCTTTCCTTCAGTGAGGCCCACAATTTCAGCGCACTTTTCTCTAAGCAAGGAGGATCGCTCTTTTAGCCCCACATTTTCGTACTTCGCGGTATAAGTTGGGTCTATACTTTTGTTATCTTCTATCCCAACCGCTCCACTTGAATGAGAGATTAATTCCTCTACCAACAATTTTTCCCGCTCCTTTGAAAGTTCGGGCAGACGTTCTTCCCTTGATGGTCTAGGACGCATCAATTCTTTCCACGTTGTTACTGTAATTGAGCCGGGAAGATCTGGAGGATAATTTCCGTATTCGGCTCTAAACTCTTTCTTCTTTTCGTCAGTGAGCCCGTCCCAGTGAGCCTTAATGTTCTTAAGATCTAGCTTGAGGTCATCTTTCCATAAAAACTTCTGATTCTTTCTCTTGAAGAATGGGAATAAATCACCCAAAAAGGTGTCCCCTGAAGTGAATGCCTTGCAGAACGGCAGGTAATAGAGATATTGAAGATCAAGATGTGTTTTTTCCTTCCAGGATACACTTATGAACCCCTGCCCAAGGCCGAGGAAATAAATAACGTTACAGCGGTAAAAATAATAGGAATAGGGTGCAAAGTTGGCGAATAGGGGTTTGTCCTTTTTTTCCCATCCGTCTAGGACCAGTTGCAAATCACTAGCCGGAAGCAAAGATTGTCCTGCTATAGTTAGGTGGAATCGTTGGTCAGTTAATGTCAAATATGTGCCATCAATCCATGAAACTAAGTCGGCCATGGAATGAAAGGTGGGAAAGTGGGAAAGCTGTTTCGTGACCAACTCACGAATGGATTGAAGATCAACATTCAAGTCTGTAGCTCTTACCAACTGGGCCAGCGCTTTCTCGTCTAAAGAAAATTGTCCAGCCTGCCATCTCCTCAGTATCTTGGCCTCTTCGGACTCATCGAAGAATATCCCCCAAGTTCCATCCTTTGCCCGCACAGTAATACCGCCGGGCATAGGGACTCTTCCATCCATCGGGACATCGTGTCCCATTAAGTTACCAGCTGCCATTGATACTGCATCGGCCACGACGTAAAAGCCTGGCGTACCTACCTTTGCAGCAAGTGCAGCTAACCTTCGTTCCGTTTCAACTCGATCGCTGTCACCTTTTGCTAAGTTTGATAACAATTCCCTCATCAGGATTGGACAAACAACTGGCGAATAGTACCAAGTCAAGAACCGGACTTCTTCCGAGTTCAGCCCTTGTATCGTAGATTTGTCGATTAACAAAATGGGTCCCATGAAACTCCTACTCGGTTTCTTTGTGCTAAGCGCGTTCGCGCTTCCACTTCTCAATAAGTTCAGGGTACCTCGTTTTTGATGGGGAGAATGGGTGGGGGTAACCCTATGCCAAATTGTTCTGGGAATTTAATCGTTGGCCAGCCCTTACGAGTGAGTTTTTGGTGAAAGGTGTCCACATGGCCCACTCCACAAACGAAGAGAATTCTCTCAGCCTCTACATGGCCGGTCAAACAAGACAACCAGTATTCTTCTCTCAAGTCTCGATCGTTGTGAATCCCTAGCTGCCTTCTCATATCTTTCGTTGGATCGCAATACAGGTGCTTGAGACCAAGACTTTTCGCTACGTGTTGAACTGTTGATTTGGTCGCATGACTCGTTTTCAAAGCATCTTCATCCAGTTCTTCAGACATCATCGAGATCCGCAATTCCTTCGCCTTCGCTTCAAGAAAATCACAAAACTCCGAAATAGCCTTCTCCCGTTCAGGAATCATGGTAGGGCCATCGTGTTGAACTTGGTGATCGATTCCTACCAAGTAAATCCTATAAAGCCCAAACTGATGAGCTAGTTCTCTCTCCGCTCTTTCCCGGTCCACCGCACTAACACCAGGCTGGTCTTTTACGCTAACACCATAGCTCAGCACAGTCATCGCCAGATTAAACGCACGCTGCCGACGTATGTTCCTCTTTGAATCCACGCCGCGTGCAACGCTGAGTGCCTCGCGATAATCTGACTGTTTGAGGCGTGGGGCGTCTTTTAGTCGGACACGGATACGCTCTTTCATTTTTTGAAGCGAAGACTGGGGTGGGGACAGTTCTCCTTCGGCGATGCACAGAACGCCAGCAAGGCAATACATGCAGGAATTAGCCCCTAGCTTTTGATGCGTTTCCAGATAGCGACTAGCCACCTGCAAAAAAGCAGTCACTTCATGCTCAGGGCGGCGTCCAGTAGGTGAGATTTGACTGTCCTCGTGGCTTGGGAGGCGAGGGATAACACGGTCGCCTCGCCTGGTTTGGTAGATTTGCGATTCGATTTTTGTTTGTGCCAGTTGCCTGGCAGCCTCGACACGCCGTTCTAGCTCGTCAGGCGTCATCCTCCTCACGAGGGCACGGAAGGTTGCCTTTGCTGCTCGCGCTGACATTGCCTTTGCTTCCTTCAGAATGTCACGTGTCGTTTTGCCGGAATCTGGTATTGGCTGATGCAATAGCCCGTAGTGCTGAACCAGGCGCAATATAATTTCTGCTGTTTGCTCTTCATCTACATACGAGCCAAGTAGATAGGACTTGATAGTCACCAGCCGAGGATCAATCGTTTCCGATGCTGATCCCTGGCCTATATCTACGACATCTTTCTGCTGCTCGACTTCTTGTCGGTAAGCCTCCTTCGCCAGTAGCTCGACCGTTTCTTGCGTTAGCTTCCACCGAAGCTCTCGACCGCAATTAAGTAGGCCTTTTTTAATCGCAAGAAGCCGCTCGTCCGAATCGCATAGCACTGTTGTGTTTTGTTCGGGTGTGTCCACCATCTGCCTCTGAACGTGTGGAACTTATAAGGAAATCTGACAGGACCTACCAGTTTTCTCCAGAGCGTAAGCCCGCTTGATGTATCGTCGAGACAATACATCAAGGCGGGGGAGGGCTCAAGTGACCATGAGTAAAACATACGGTCTGATCACGGTGCGGGAGGCGGCATCCATTTTAAGGATTGACGAACACTCGGTTCGGCGGGCGATCTGGCGCGGTGCGCTACGCGGTCGGAAAAGAGGTGGACGGTGGTTGCTGTCTCGCTCTGAGGTTACACGGGAATGAACGTGGAAGAATTCGTAAAGCTGCTCGATGGGGTTCATCAAACGTCGCGAGGCTGGAGCGCCTGTTGCCCAGGGCATGATGATTCAAATCCGTCGCTTGGCATCTCATTAGGCAACGATGGGCGAATTCTTGTGCATTGCTTTGCGGGCTGCTCTGCCCAAGAGATCTGCGACGCACTGGGGCTTCGCGTCCGCGATTTGTTTCCAGTACAGAAGAGTGATCCACGAGTTTGGAAGAAGCAGCGCCGACAAGAACGAGAATGGGAACAAGAACGACGGCAGCGGTATCTTGAAGGATTTCGGATTGATTTGCTTCGCGACGCGATGAACCTGATTCACGCCGCACGAGGAATTGATATTTCTGGTTGGAACCCTGAACGACTTGACCGTGAACTAAACCGGCTCGCGTGCGCCTACACACTCTTAGAAAAGGAGTCTTGTGATGAGCATCAACGCATACGAACAAGCCAGTCGTGATTTTGAGGCTACGGAGGCACAAGTGGAGGAGGCTCAGGTGGTGGACGAGGATCTTGCCATCGAATTTCTCGTGACGCTCCCGCCCTTGGAGTACGACCGCCTTCGAAAGACCGAGGCGAAGCGTTTAGGCGTCACC
>DAISKX010000220.1:0-6411 GCA_036820725.1 Nitrospiraceae bacterium | reverse complement strand
GGTATTCTCTCCGCCGTGGTCCATCGACCACGGTGCATCGGTCAGTACCGGCTTTCCTTCTGCGGACGTCGGGCGGGACCCCGTCGCTCCGGCGCGAAGTCGCTTCAGGCAGCATGGCGCCACTTTGAACCACTGGTAAGCCTTATGGATGTGCTCGAAGAAATAGTAATGAGTTATCTGGTTCAAGATGGAAAAGTTTTTGTGAACCCCCAGTTCAATATAAAAGATGTGAACGGAAGTTATGGAGCTGTCCTGATTTCGTATCGCTCAACGTGCCTGAGAAGGTCGTCTCTATTATTGAAGTTACAGTTGGATCTGGAATCAAAGCACTGGTACAGAAGGTTAATGATAGAAACAACCACTGGATTGAGAAGTTGAAAGATCAGTTTATACGCGATCGCGTTGTAGACGAAAGATGGACTTATCAGATCCATGTTTTCGTTAGGAAAGATCAAAAGGAGTATTTCGAAAAGAATCTTAGGGATCGAAATGGGGTGAATGTAAGGGTTATTGAAGGACGTATGTTTTCAATGGTCCCCAGACTGGTGGGAAAGGAAGTTAGATCAATCCCAAGCGAACCTTCAATGAGGCAATATTGTGAGTATTCTTGTAAATAAATCGACACGCGTCGTGGTGCAGGGGATTACCGGCAAGGAAGGCTCATTTCACGCGACGCAGTGCAAGGCCTACGGCACGCAGGTCGTAGCCGGGGTGACGCCTGGAAAAGCCGGTCAGGAGGTCGAGGGTATCCCTGTGTTCGATACGGTACGTGATGCCTTGAAGCATACGCAGTGCGATACCTCATTAATCTTCGTCCCGCCGCCATTTGCGGCGGACGCCATTCTCGAAGCCGCAGATGCCGGTATTACCTTGATTGTCTGTATTACCGAGGGCATTCCGGTGAATGATATGGTTCGTGCGAAGCGGGCGTTGCGCGGCCGCAAGGTTCGATTGATCGGACCGAACTGCCCTGGAATCATCACCGTGGATGAATGCAAAATCGGTATCATGCCCGGTTTTATCCACCAGCGAGGCGTTGTTGGAGTGATTTCACGCAGTGGTACTCTGACATATGAAGCGGTCCACCAGTTGTCTGCACTAGGTCTTGGCCAAACGACCTGTATCGGCATCGGAGGTGACCCAGTGAATGGCACGAGTTTTGTCGATGTGCTGCCATTGTTCGAGCGCGATCAGGAAACCCAGGCCATTGTCATGATCGGTGAGATCGGCGGTGATGCGGAAGAAAGAGCGGCGGAGTTTATCGCACACGATATCAAGAAACCGGTCATCAGTTTTATCGCCGGCATTACCGCACCTCCGGGGCGTCGAATGGGCCATGCCGGTGCCATTATCAGCGGTGGGAAAGGGACGGCCAACGAAAAGATGAAGGCTCTCGAGGCCGGCGGGGTTCGCGTCGTCCAAAATCCGGCAGAAATCGGAAACGCCGTTAAGCTCGCGCTGGGACGCTGATCTCTAGTATTCGACGAGAGCCGGCTGTCGCCGCCAAATGGTCCCTCTCTACTTTTCTCTATCTATGTTCTCCATGACGTGTTACTCTGTTGTTACACATCCAACTAACGTTCCTCTTCTCCTAGGGTAAACATTCACCAGGGTTGCCTGGTTCAGTCACAGTCCAGCCTAGGAGACATTCTTATGCTGGTCTTCCTAATCCACGTTCGCGACCCTCAGTTCTACGCACTTCCAGCCAAGACCCGTGCGAAAAACGGGTGTATTCGAGTGATGGGATTTCCTCCCATCGGAATCATGTCCCTCTCGGCAGTTCTGAAACAGGCTGGGCACGAGTGTGTGATGTTCGATCAGGCGAATCCCGACACTCCCAATGAAGTGATTATCGAGGCCATTAAGAAACAGCAGCCGGTACTCATTGGTCTAAGTTTTTTGAGCACGACAAGCTATCCCTATGCCAAGATACTGGCCAGACAGATCCGTGCAGCCGATGCAAAGGTCAAGCTTGCATTTGGTGGCGTGTTCGCGAGTTTGAACGCTCAGCTCGTCAAGTTGCAGTGTCCTGAAGTCGATTTCGTCTGCCGGGGGGATGGCGAACAACTCTTATTGGATCTCCTTGCACATCTCCACGATCCGGAGGGAGTCGCCGGCCTCACTTGGATGAAGGACGGCAGAGTGGTTCAGAACGAAAATCGCCCGATGGAACGGCACCTCGATCAATGGCCTTTCCCTGATCGAGAAAGTCTCCCGCTCGATTTCGTCGAATCCATGCCGCTTGATGTCCCGGCTGTTCTCTCGATGGAACGGTTCACTACCATGCAAACGTCGCGCGGATGCCCCTGGCCCTGCGTGTTCTGCGATATCCCGATCTTCAACGAGGGGAAATGGCGGGCCAGGAGCGCGCAGCATGTGGTCGACGAACTCAAATACCTCGAAGCGCATGGCTATGGGGCTGTGTATTTCGTCGACGATCACTTCCTCCTGCAGCCAAAGCGTATCGACGCCATCTGCAAAGGAGTGACGGAGGCAGGACTTTCCATCCAATGGGGAATCGAGGGGCGGGTAGATTCGGTCGCCCAGCATCTCTTTCCGGCGATGGCAAAGGCACATTGTCGGACGGTGATGTTCGGTATCGAAAGCGGTAGTCAAAGGATTCTCGACAGGCTCAAAAAAGAGCAAACGCTGGCTGAAGTCACGACCGCTGTGAAGAATGCGAAAAAGGCCGGTATCGAGATCGTGCATGGGTTCTTCACGGTCGGCAATCCCGATGAAACCCTCGAGGACATGCAGGCGACATTCGACTTCGCCTCGAAGCTCCCCCTCGATACATTCGGATTCAATCGGCTTTGTGTCTATCGCGGTACCCCTCTATGGCAGGAGTATCTCAAGCGAGGGCTTGTGAGTGATGCGACAGACTGGTACAAATACTTCAAGTGTTCGGAGATCGACCCCACCTGTTTGCCTGGTGAAACTATCAACAAGGTTCGTCAGGAGGGCCTCAAGCGGCTGTTTCTCTACAAACTTACGCATTACCCCCTCCAAACCTATCGTTTGCTCCGCCGATTTCTACGGTACATGCCGGTACGCGATGTCGTGTATCTCATCATCAAGCCCTTCCTCGGAAAGAAGAAAGGAGCCACGAAGGCCGAGGTGCTCTCCCGTGCCGTCGAACATGCTGAAATGAAAGATGCCGCGGCGCAACTCACGCAGCTTACGGATGAGGTTCTGCACAATGTACTGGAGGCGTCGAGAGAAGAACGTGCGCGGATTCAGCGCGAAGCGGAAGGGTTGCGAGAACTACCGATGATTTCCACCCGGTAGCCGGGTTCCCGTCATTTTCAGCAGGCGATCCGTCCAGACCCACGGCGACCCCTCATCCTCATGTTTGCAATAGACGTAGCAATCTTTTCCATTCTTCCTCATCTCTATTAGATATTCCCCCCATTTCTCCAGATCTCCATCCTTGTACTGACTGCGCCGAAGGCGGGCATAGACGAAATCTGCCGTGTCTCGATGCTCCGCATGATGATCATCCGTCTCAACCGCCGCCCAAGCGACGCGCGCGTTACGCAAGAGTTCTTCTACTGCCGAATCGTGCCAGCTGTCGTGCCGGAATTCCATTGCCCAGCGATGAGAGGGGGGGAGAGAGGACAAAAACTCCGCTAACCGATCATCATCCCGTTTGAGATTGGGAGGCAACTGAAGAAGGATCGGTCCAAGCTTTCCAGTTTCGGCCAATGGAGCCAGGCGTTCTACCATCGTGTGTAGGAAGGGAATTGCCTCGGGACGCAGCCGTTTGAAGTGAGTGATCTCGCGATGGGCCTTGGGCGAGAAGACAAAGTGATCCGGTGTCTGATCGATCCATCTCTCCACTGCCGGTAGAGTGGGTAGTCGATACCAAAGACCGTCCAATTCCACAGTGTCATATCGCGTTGCGTAATATCCGAGAAAATCGGATTGCTTCAGCTCCGAGGGATAAAAGCGTTCCGGTCCCTGCCATGGTTTGTAGGAATAGCCCGAAAGGCCGATGTGAATGGAAGCCATAGGAAATGACAACCGTGGTTTAGACGGAGATCCCCCAGACTGTCTTGGCCAACAGACCAATCAGATAAGTCGTGATGACCGCGATGGAAACGATTGCGAGATTGAGAGTAACCCGACGCAGCACGCTCATGCCGGATAAGAATGCCAGGATCATGGATACCAGCACGATCACGATCCCTGCCGTTAAAATTGAGAGTCCCACATCTTGTGCACCAAAGACGACCGGTACAACCGGCACTAGTGCCCCAAAAAAATAGCTCGCTCCTACTACCAAGGCTGCACGGATGGGCTGCTCCGGCATATCGGTTTCGCTGGTTACCTCACCGATAAAATGTTTTTTCAACTCGGTGGTCGCTTTTACCTCTCGTTCTGAATTGAGCGCAAGAAATGCACCCGCCCCCATCGATAGTGCGCCGGCCACAGCCGTTGTTGAAGCAGCCATCAAGACGGTGGCAGGATTGCTGAATGCACCGAAAAAGCCGCTTACGGCCCCGAGGATTTCCACCAGCCCGTCGTTCAATCCTAGAAAGATATTGCGGATCTGCTGCGCGTTGATTTTACGTTCAGTCAAATTGGTGACCAGCACATCTTCATGCTTCATCTCATCCATGAGGATATTCTGTAAGGCTTCGCCCAGGGGGGCGCCGCGATAGCTCTTCCAGAGCGTCAGATACTTTCGGACACCGTAGACTTCGATGGCCTCGAGTGTCAGATGAACGGCGATCGATCCGAACAGGCGGCAGACAATCACCATGAACATGAGCTTGAACCGTCTACCCAGATTGAGCCTGTCGATTCTCAAATCAAAGAACTTTTGCCAGAATTCCAAATGGGCGGTTTCAACGCGGATCAATTCGTCCAGCGTCTGTTGCGCTTGCGTATCGTGCGAGATCTCCCGTAACGCCTTATAAAGCGAGAGATCGAACAGTTCATCGAGAATGAGAGTTCGAGCCAATCGAGGATCGTGTGATGTGAGAGAAGCGGTCATAGTGCAGCTGGAAAGGAGTGGGTCACACACTTCCACAAAGGCACAGAGCGGGTCTATCAGGATGAAGGTTGACTTGGTTTCCCAGCTCAGCCGATCAGGAAATAGGCACCAAGACCGACGGCTGCAAGCAAGGCGACGCTGAGCATCGCCTTTTCGTGCCCGCACATGCCTTGCTGGGCCTTACAGACTGCCAGGGAGCACATGACTGACATTGTTGTTCCCCCTCTCTATATGGATAGGCAGAAACTATACGCCACTTGACGGACATGTCAACGGCCGCACTTCCAGAGATTCGTTATGAGATTGGCCTAGTTATCCGATGCAAGACCTCATGTTATAAAGAGGCCGCGGCTGGCGAAGGGGGAAAAAAGCGAGATGGTGAGGCATGCCCATCGCTTCCGGACCTCCCGGCGCGACCCTTCAGGGTTTCAGCGAGCGGAATCCTTCTGGAATTCTCGTCGCCGTGGTCTTTCGACCACGGAGGCGGTGGTCAGTTCCAGCTTTCCTTCTCGCCGAAAATCTCTGTGGGTCCCCGCGCCTCCGGTCAAGTCGCTCCAGACATGCCTCGCCGTCCACTCATCCCCTTCCATCCGCGGCCTCTCGGAACAGATCTATCGGATCTTACTGGGCGACATTCCCGCCCTCCTCGCGGGGATTGGCTGCCTCACCAGTCGAGGCGCAAACGCAGGCCTCACTATTCCGAAATACAAGAAGAGAAGAGGCCAGCATGCCTTCGGTGACATTCGTCCAACCATGAGCTACTGCTGTTTGAGAATAGCGTTATATGCTAGGGTCGCATCGCTATGTGGAGGTAGATCGAATGAATGACTCACGAATTTGCCAGATATGCGGAGCAATGTGTACTGACGCGCGGCAAGTTGGGACCAAAGATGTGACGGAGTATGAGTGTCCAAGATGTGGAGACTACTCGATCACACGGCAGGCTGCTATCAATCTCGAAAGTGCCGGAATGAGTAAGCAGGATCGAGCCAAGGTGGCTGCCTATCTGAGGGAAAGAACATTGCGCGCGGACCCGCGTATGAGAATTCTAAGCCAGCAGTTTCCCAAAGGGGAATTCGATACCCCTGTAATTACCGTAGAAGAGATCATTAAACAAGGCTTTCCCCGTTCAGTTAGCGAGAGGCTTGATCGTGCACTAAAAAACGTTCACAGACTTTCAGAACATCTAGGAGATGAAGTCAGTTTGGAGCTCGAGAATGATGGCCCTGTGTTATTTGCGGAGCATGAGGACGCTTTCAATTTTATTAAGGAGACATTGAAGGAGGCTGGTTGGGTGAGAGCTGGCCCGATATGGGGCGATGCGGGCCTTGTACTTACAGCAAGTGGGTTAAATCGAATCGCGGAATTGGAGCGGAGTGTGGCTAGGAACGATTCCAAACAAGCATTCGTTA
>DAISKX010000219.1:0-6415 GCA_036820725.1 Nitrospiraceae bacterium | reverse complement strand
CGGACGGGAGCCCGGTCGCGCGCAACGTAAGGGGGCCCACTGGGGGATGGGTGGAGTGAGCACGACTGGGCCGTCCGACGACAGGACCCGCTCGGTCTCAGTCATCCCTCCGGCGCCAACTTTATTTCCTTCACCTCGCCGAAGCTCGCCAACACTTTCAACAGCGTCTCCCCCGACCCGACGGCTAAAATTCTCAGCCGGTCCGGATGCAAATGCTGCCTTGCCGCCCGTTGAATGTCGTCTTTGGTCAACTTCATGACTTTGTCCCTGATCTGCTGCAACCAATCTTTCGGCAGGCCGTCATATTCCTGGTCCATGAACCGGCTGACGATGCTCGAGGCACTCGTGAAGGAAAACACGAAGGAATTCATGTAGGCTTCTTTGGCTTCTTCCAGTTCCGCATCGGTCACCGGTTCGTTCCGCAACCGTTCGATGTTCGCGACGAATCGATTCACCACCTCTTGAGTCGAAGCGAGTTTGGTCTCCGCCCGCATATACCAGACACCCTGGTCGTACACGCCTGCTCGCAACGCGCTGCCGACGGAGTAGGCCAGTCCCCGTTTGGTTCGGACATCGTTAAACAGCCGGCTCCGGAACGAGCTGCCGCCGAGAATGTCGTTCACAATGGCGAGTGCCACGTAATCGGGGTCGGTTTCCTTGACCGAGAGGTGCCCCATGCGCACGTGCGTCTGGGACGTATTCTTGCTGATGAACCGCACCGCGCCCGTGGTCGCCTCCCCAACCGGAACATCGGGAATCCGAAGTTCAGGCACGGTACCTTTGGCCCAATCGCCAAACACCTCGCGCAACATCGTCAACATGGCACCTTTCTCGAAATCACCGGTGACGCCAAGGATAATGCCGTTGGGATGCACGGTCTGTTTCTGAAATGCACCCAGGTCATCGCGGGTGATCCGTGTGACGGATTCCACCTTGGCTTCGCGGGCACTGGGATGCGACTCGCCATACAGCAGCTTGGCAAACTCCCGCGCTGCAATGGATCCGGGATTGTCTTGTCGACGGCGGATGCCTTCAATTGCCTGCAGTTTGGCCAATTCGAAGCGGCTCTGATCAAAGGCAGGAGTCCGCAACAGGTCGGCATAGATTTGCAGGCCTCGTTTGAAATCCTTTTTCAACACATCGAGCGAGGCCGACCCCGATTCCTTTCCCACACTGATGGAAATAGTCGCAGCTAGGTGTTCAAGTTCCTCGTCGATCTGGTCTGCCGACATACGCGCCGAACCGCCGGTCCGCATGAGGGCGCCGGTCAGGGCGGCCAATCCGACCTTGTCTGCGGGGTCAAGCCAGGTTCCGGTCCGTATCATGGCATTCACGGTGATCAGCGGCAGTTCATGATCTTCCAGCAAATACACCACCATCCCGTTTTCCAACACCACACGCTCGGGCTCGGATGGTTTGAAGTCGACCGTCGGAAAGCGCATCTGCCTTGGATCCTGCGAGACAGTGTCGGCCGCAAAAACAGGCGGGATCTGTAGAGTCATCAAGATCAGGGCGCATGCCACGGCCAGGCGTATCACAACCCATTGGAGGCGTCCAAAAGCCTCGCGCTTGGAATTAGGTCTCACGACATACGCTTCACGCTTGGACGCATTCATGGTTTCACCTCGTTCATGGTATTCGCTGCGATCTTCCGGGCCGCCGCTTTCTTCACGAGCACGCCGACCGTGCGGTTCGATTTCGTCAGGTACTGGGCAGCCACACGTTGCACGTCCGCAGGCGTGACGGCAGCCATGCGATCCCGTGCTTTTACAATATAGCGCCAGTCACCGGCCACCGTCTGATAGAAGGACAACTGCGATGCCAGTCCGTTGTTGGACCGCAACGAGCGGACCAGGTCCGCGTCGAGATTATTCAGCACCTTCTCCAATTCCCTTGCGGAAACCGGTTCGGTCTTGAGTCGTTCCACTTCTGCAAGCACCGCCGCCTCGACCTCAGCGGTCGTGTGCGGGGCCAGCGGCGTCGCGGCGATCACAAACAAATTCGGCGCCCGCACGCCGGGATAATTGGGATCCGACATCACCGACGCGGCAATGCGCTTCTCCTTCACCAACGTGGTATACAGGCGGGAAGTCATGCCATCGGACAAGACGGAATCGATCACATCGAACACAAAATCGTCGTCGGACCCGAGCGCCGGCTTGTGATAGCCGATCGCCAGCGACGGCTCGGCATCGAACTCCACCTCGACACGCCGCTCCCCGCGTTGCAGCGGCTCCTGGGTGAGAATCGGAGGCGGCGCGGGTGAGGCCGGAATCTTCCCGAACGTCTGTTCGAGGAGCACCATGACCTCCTTCGGATCGATATCACCGACGATCGCCACCGTCGCATTGTTGGGACCATAATAGGTTTTGAAGAACTCCTCGGCGGCTTCCGGAGTCAACGATTGAATATCCGACGCCCAACCGATCGTCGGGACCCCATACTGATGCGCTTGGAACGCCGTCGAGGTGAAGGTCTCGTACAGCAGGCCGTTCGGACTGTCGTCGGTACGCAGCCGTCGTTCTTCCATCACGACCCCGCGCTCCTTATAGAATTCCCGCAGGACGGGATGGGCCATGCGATCTGATTCCATGGCCGCCCACAAGGGCAGCCGGTTGGCCGGAAGGTTGATGACGTACCGCGTGATATCCTTCCCTGTCGATGCATTCAGCCCCACTCCTCCATGACGCTGATAGAGCAATGCCATTTCGTTCCCTACGACATACTCTCCCGCCTTATCTTGCAGCTCTTTGAGCCGACGCTGTAGGGATTCGATGTCGCCGGAAGGCGCATTGCCGTCGGCTGTGGCGCGACCCGTCATCGCGGCCGCCCGCTGCCGCCGCTCCAAGTCCGCTCCAACTTGGTGCAGTTCCGCGAGCACGCTCTTTTCTTTTTCATAATCCTTCGTTCCGACCGTTCGGGTCCCCTTGAATGCCATATGTTCGTACAGATGGGCTAACCCGGTCTGTCCGACTTGCTCGTTAATGCCCCCGACCCCAAAGGTCAGGTTGATCGACACGACCGGCGTTTGGTGCCGTTCGACCAACAGCACGATCATGCCGTTCGAGAGCTGGTGTTCGATGACGCGGTCAGCCAGGCTTGGGGCATCGGCCCACCCGGCATCCGGCAAGACAGCCATGGAAACGATGAGAATCCAAACCCACCATTGACTTCGCTGTAAATGTGTCATGTGAATAGCTCCATCAATTCTTCTGGTCGTTCAATGAACCAGTCCGGGCTGCATGCCGCCATTTTTTGACGATTGCCCATGCCATAGCCCACCGCGCACACTCGAATCCCCGCATTGTGTCCGCCGTTAATGTCGTTGGTGCTGTCTCCGACCAGCACGGTCTGTTCTTTCGCCGTCCCCAATTGTTTCATCACATGCAACAGCATCCCAGGCTCGGGCTTCAACCCGAACCCGTTGTCTCCGCCGATGACATAATTGAAGTGCTGAGCTCCCAGGCCATTCAAAATAACATGGGTGTACTCGATCGACTTGTTGGTCGCTACGGCTTTTTGCTTCTGTCCGAAGTGTTTCAACACTGTCTCAATACCGGGATAAAACTGCGTCCGGTCCAGGCAATGCTCCAGGTAATGCCGACGAAAGATCCGCAGCGCCTCGTCGAACTTTTCCTGGCTCTCCTCTCCCACCGCCTGCCGGAGTAACTTCTTGACGCCGTCTCCTACGAACCCGAAAATCTCTTCCTGCGTCCGTTCCGGAAGCTGTAAGTCCCGCAACGTCCGATTCACCGAATCCGCTATGTCCCATTTCGATTCGATCAGGGTGCCGTCTAAGTCAAAAATCAGAAGCTCCACGGGTGATGGTGCGCGCATTATTTCGCCTTCCGTAAATCGCTCTGCAACGAGGCCAGATCGGCCCGGTGCGTCTCCTCCGTCTCTTCCAACATGGCCTGGCGCACGAAGTTCAGCATACGTTTCTGTCCCACGTGCGGTGGTAGCATCGGTTCGACAATCTTCCAGCGATACCCAGAAACCTTGACTCTGACGCGAACCTGTTCCACCGTCGAGTCCGGCACGAATCCCGCCGTATCAAGATAGACCGACCCGAGAATCTTGAACTCGACGGGGATGACGACCTCCAAAGGATTGACCACTTCCCATTTGCGATAGTCGTCGGGAACCGAGAACCCGTTGATGACGACGATCTTGCCCCAGACCGGCTCGTCCTTCCATTCGACATAGGGCCCCAGCGTATCGAATGACGTCGCATCCAGCCGTGCCCCTTTGTTGTCGAGCGAAAAATACTTCTGGACGACGTCAGCCGGTGAATGGGTGATGGCGTTGCTCTGACCGAACCCATCCCCGGCTGGTACCAGGAGGACTGCCGCGCTGATGAGAAACAGACCCGCGAGGCCGGTGGGCATGGCCGTTCTCCGGCTATGCCACTTCATGCAACTTCATCAAATTGGTTCCACCCGGCTGGCCGATCCTGGTACCGGATAGGATAACAATGCGTTGCCCCGGTTTCACCAGTCCTTCTGCCTTCAGGCGCCGTTCGGTTTCGTTGATACGCTCGTCCGTCTGCGAGATTTGCGGCATCGTATGGGGAAGTACGCCCCAATACAGGGCCATCTGCTGGCGGACCGGCCCAAACGGGGTGAACGCAATGATCGGAGCAGCCGGCCGCTGCTTCGAAACCAGGCGGGCGGTCATTCCCATTTCACTGAATGCCACGATGGCGCTGGCGCCGATGGCCGCGGCGGCCGACCAAGCCGACGTGGAAATGGCTTCCGGGAAGGAGACCTGACCTTTCTCAGCCTGTGACCGGCGTACAAATCCCGGCCCCGTTTCAACTTCCGCTGCGCGTACGATGCGATCCATGACTCGCACCACCTCGACCGGATATTGCCCGATCGCCGTTTCGGCCGAGAGCATCACCGCGTCCGTCCCGTCAAACACGGCATTCGCCACGTCCGAGGCTTCGGCCCTGGTAGGACGCAGGTGTTGTGTCATCGACTCCAGCATCTGTGTCGCGGTGATCACCAGCCGGCGATAGCGGTTGGCTTTTGCAATAATGCGTTTTTGCAGAACCGGTACGGCTTCCGGCCCCATCTCGACGCCCAAGTCCCCGCGCGCAATCATCACGCCATCCGCCTGGTCAAGAATGGCATCCAAGACGGTGATCGCTTCCTGCCGCTCGATCTTGGCGATGACCGGCACATCGCCGCCACAATCGACGATCAATTTCTTCGCGGCGATGATGTCCTGTGCTCCGCGAACAAACGACAACGCCACGTAGTCGACTCCTTGCGCAATCCCGAATCGTAGATCTTCCCGATCTTTATCGGTCAGCGTCGGAGCACTGACGCTGGTACCGGGCAGGTTGATACCTTTATAGGAAGTGATGCGTCCGCCGATGACGACCGTACAGTCCACCGCCCCGCCGGTGACCTGATTCGCCTTCAGCTCGACGAGTCCGTCGTTGATAAGAATCCGCGCGCCTGGCTTCACGTCGCGCGTCAGATATTGATACGTGACCGGAAGATCAACCACATCTCCCGCTTTGGCGGTTGTTTTGGCGCCGATCTGTCCGCCGGACTTCAATAAGATTGTCTGCAGGCGTACACGCTGATCCGCGATCAGCTCCACCCCGCTCTGCGGTAACTCCCCGACGCGAATGCGAGGTCCTTGTAGATCCTGGATGATCGCCACCGCCACGCCTCGCCGGGCGGCTGCTTCTCGAATGGCCTTGATGGCACGACCGTGCGACTCGTGCGTGCCGTGTGAAAAATTCAACCGCGCGGCATCCATGCCGCTCTGAATCAGTTGATCCAGCAGCTCAGGGCGATCGCTGGCCGGTCCGATGGTGCAGACAATTTTAGCTTTCCGCATGCTGGTGTTCGTCTTCTCTCTTGACAAGATCGCTCCTGCGCACCATTTTGTATCCTGCGAGCGGACGTCGGGTGGCGCGCGGGGTCCCGGATCGGGCCTCAGACAATTGAATCATTTTAACAAACGCGCACCCATGCCGCAAAACAACACGTGATTGTCGATCTGAAGTCATAGTAACTGCACAATGGACCAGGAACAACAACGAATAGTGGAACCCAAACCGATGAGGTGAGGAATGCATTCCTCGGGAGATACGTCCACCGATCACTTAGACTTTGTCACGCTCGAAGGGCTGTTGACCTATGGCGAACAGCTCGCCCGGCGCTCGTCGACCGACGGGATCGTGCTGCCGCCGCCCCCTGCTCCGTCGACCGACCGGCGACGCCGCGCCGAAGAGGCGATGGACAAAATCAGGGTCTTTGTCCATCGTTTGCAGACCGGCCTGCCGACCGCCGAAGCCTATCGCACCGCACGCGCCGCCGTGATCGCTGAAGACTGCGGAGGCGACGAACTGGTCTTCTTTGCCGCCTGGAATTATCTGCTGGCGCGGGGAGAGCTG
>DAISKX010000218.1:0-6458 GCA_036820725.1 Nitrospiraceae bacterium | reverse complement strand
CTCTGCATCGGTCGTACGGACTGATCAGAAAGCCCTTCGAGCCGTTTCGGGGAAACGGTCTGCAATCACGTATCTCTCACTCGCAGCGGCGCTCAGGGCACAAGAGGATGGGATTCCCATTCAAGTGTTGACCATCGACGGGGTTGAACCAGGTCAACCTACCTTGCGAAACGGCACGTATGGGTTGCGCCGTCCGATTTACTTCTTAAGTCAGGAGAAGCCCGGCTCCGTAGCGGAATCCTTTCTTGCCTTCGCCCAATCCGCCGAGGCAGAGCAGTACATGAAAAGCGTCTATATTCCTACCGGAAGCCCTTCAGGCATCGGAACCAAAGATCTTGGTCGCATGGACCAACTCCAGTCGCACACAGATAAGCAGTCCTAACAGGAGGTTGAAAAAGCCCGCCCGATAAAAACCTGAAACCTTCCTCATGTTGACTGGAATCGGGGCTTATAGCTGATAGCACGAACAGCGGAATGGGAGCCTATAGCCGGTGGCTTATAGCACGAACAAAGAGAACTCTGCCTCCGTGTTTGTGCCATACGCTATTGGCCATCAGCTCTTATCTTTGGAACCATCAGCCACACGCCATAAGCCATTATCTTCCGAAGTCACGACGCCCTCACGGCATCGGAGACACGATCCAGCCCGTACTGACGGATCCTTCGGTATAACGTCGATCGGCTGATTCCCAATTCTTGGGCCGCACGGCTCAGATTCCCGTGTGACAGCGTGAATGCCTTCATAATCAGGTCGGTCTCGATTCGCTGCTGGTTTACTTTCAAAGAAATACTCGTATCTTCAAGGAGCTGGTCGTGCTGCACGATGTCGAGGTCTTCCGGTCCGACCTGTGTCGTATTGACAACAAGAACAGCGCGTCGCACTTTGCTGGCCAGCTCCTGCACATTTCCCGGCCAGGGGTACGCGCGGATTGCTTCAACAGCCTCTTTTGTCAGACC
Organism: Nitrospiraceae bacterium; assembly: GCA_036820725.1. GTDB lineage: Bacteria > Nitrospirota > Nitrospiria > Nitrospirales > Nitrospiraceae > DASSBQ01. Next base: position 5,501 of record DAISKX010000218.1, on the reverse strand, counting down.
ATGTATGCGCTTCTGGTATTGGGCGGCAGCCTGCCGCAGAAAGATGATCGCCATGAGCACGACATCTTCTCCCCGCTCGCGCAATGGCGGAAGGTGTACCCGCACGGCGGCAAGACGCCGGGAGAGATCCTCCCGGAAACGCCCCGCCTGCGCCAACTCCTTGATATTTGCAGACGTTGATGCAAGCACACGTACATTGAACGCCGACGGTCGCCGCCGGGCCCCACTCTCGTCAACCTGCTCATCGAGCACACGGAGAAGTTTTGCCTGCAACCCCGGAGAAAGCCGGCACACGTTTTCAAGAAACAGAGTCCCTCCCTGCGCTAACTCCAGCTTGCTTTTGACGGATACGTCGGGAATATTTTGCTCGCTGAACCCGAACACCTCGACATCGAGAAGCGCTTCGGGAAGAATGCCGCAGTCCACCGTCACAAACGGTCCTGTTCTGCGGAAACTGCGTTCGTGAATGGCGCGAGCGGTCAGTTCCTTTCCTGTTCCAGGCTCCCCCGTGATGAGGACGGACGCCTCTGTCGGGCCGATATGCTTGACCGCATCGCAGATACGAACCATGGCGGGGCATGTGCCGATCATCTGTTCAAAGGCATCTGCCGTTGCCGGAGACGTGCCAAAGGATTGCTGCGCCTCCATCTCAAGTTCGGCAATCCAACCGGCCCTCCGCAGAATACTTTTCAGGAGCATGAGATCGAGTGGTTTGTACAACACATCCCGGGCTCCGTAGCCAATGGCACGGACGGCTAGCGACCGTTCGCTATAACCGGTACACACGATCGTCTTGTGGTGGCCACCGGCTTGTTTGAGCTCTCGAAGGAATCGCAGGCCTTCTTCGGGAGAAGACTTGGGGGGCAGACCAAGGTCGAGCAACACCACGTGCGGCTTATGTTTACAGACGGCGTTCAATCCTTCTGCGGCATCGTGAGCTACCACGAGTTCAAATTCATCATCGAGCGTCGTACGTAATAACGTGACGATGCCTTCGTAGTCTTCGACAATCAATAACTTGGTCTTGGGCACAGATCCCTCCTTCTTCGTATCAACGCAATGTCCGGGAGCGTCCGCCGACAAGAACCGGTCTATTACACCTATTGATCGGACCCGGCTGCTTCGCAGACGAATACGTCGGCCCCGAGCATTCTCTTGCACTGATTTATGGCACGGGATTCGTGATCTGGTCTCCCGACATGCGTCATGGCGATAATCGGAACAGTCGGACAGACGGCTTGAAGACGAGGCAATGCATCAGATGTAGCGGTGAGAGCGGGAGGACAATCCACAACAATGACATCCGGGCGTATATCGCCAAGATGAGGCTGGATATCATCGATTTTTCGGGTCAGAATCGCCTGATATCCATGCTCGGCAAACCAATCTGCCAGCTTGAATCCGGCGGCTGGATCCTCATGGAGGACGACAGCTTTCTTGCGCTTGGTCAGTGGGTCTTGCGGGAAAGTGTCCATTCAGGGCACTTGGGTAGGTCGGTCTGAAGAATACGAACATGCGTCTTGAGGCCAGTCCCGCAACCGGCGTTCCATGATGGGTCCCCACCACGGCAAGTCTTGCAGCAGCGCCACCTCCAAGCCGCGAAGGCGACTGAGCGCTCCGGGCCACGAGGGGCCTACGGATGCGACGCCCTGCTCGGCAGCTCGAATGAAATTGGTTTCAGCGAAGGAACCTTCGTTCAGTTCGCGGAGCACGTGCAGAAGAGGGACTGTGCTGGAGTCCCATAACCCTTGCATCGGGAGACATGGTAGTCTCTTGATTCAGAAGGGAGTATCGGCCATTGCTCGATTATTGTGTCACTATGAGACAGGTCTTATTGTCATCGTTAAAACGACACACGAAAGTCACGCACGAGCCTATAAGGACGCTTCACAGAACCAACGCATGTTGGATGGCATAGCGTGTCAACTCTGCATTGTTTTTAAGACTCATCTTTTCAAGAATTCGAGCACGGTACGTGCTGATTGTCGTGACGCTTAAATGAACATCTTCCGCAATCTCGCTCACGGTTTTTCCGGATGCGATCAGACAGAGGACTTCATACTCCCGATCGGACAGCCGTTCATGAGGAAGCTTCTCGATCCCGCTGCGGACTGTCAGTGCCAGGGCCTCCCCCACGGACGCGCTGACATACTGCCCGCCGGCTAATACCTTTTTTGCGGCTTGCACCAATTCTTCCGGTGCGCTGGACTTCGTCAGATATCCCGCCGCGCCGGCTTTAAACATTCTGATGGCATATTGATCCTCAGGGTGCATGCTCAGGATCAACACGGGAACAGTGGAATTCAAGCCTTTCAACTCCTTCAACACTTCAGGCCCGCTCCGTCCAGGCATACTGATGTCCATGACCACAAGATCAAAGGCATGGTGGCGTACCTGGTCGAGCATTTCTTGAGCATTGCCGCACTCCGAAATGCCTGCGCCCTTGAATCCCTCGACCAAGATATCCTTCACCCCTCTGCGAAAGGAAGGATGGTCGTCAACGATCAAAAATCTCAGCACGGTTCCGCTCTCCCCGACCCATATGCCTCTGACGTCCGCGGAAGGCGAAGTGAAATGATCGTGCCGCCGGCGGATCCCGCCTCGATAGCGACCTCACCGCCCAAGAGTCCCGCGCGCTCTCTCATACCCAGCAGTCCGAAGGACTTCGAGTCCGACAATTGTTCTTCGGAAATGCCTTGCCCATTGTCCTGAACGTACAGATGGATGATCCCGTCTCCCTCTTCCAAATGAACATCCACTGCATTGGCGTGAGCGTGCCGGGCGACATTCGTGAGGGCTTCCTGACAGATTCGAAAGACGGCCGTCGCCTGTTCGGGCTCAAGTTTTAGATCTTCATGGCTGACGATACAGCGGCATGTAATGCCGGTCCGTCGCTGAAAATCCCGGCATTGCCATTCGATTGCCGCGACAAGGCCGAGGTCGTCAAGGACTCCGGGTCGCAACTCAGCCACGATGCGCTGTACGGATGCGATGGTCGTATCGACCTGTTCCTTCATCGAACGAATGCGCTCCTCCGCTCCCAGCCGCTCTCGTGCGCTCAACTTGTCGGCCAGGAGGCCACCAAGGCGTGAGAGATCAATTTTCAGACACGTCATCCCCACCCCTAATTCGTCATGGAGCTCCCGCGCAATGCGCGTCCGCTCCTCCTCGCGGATTCCTTCCATCCGCCCCGATAATGTCCGGAGTCGTTTCAAAGAATCCTGCAGTTGGTCTTCCGCCCGTTTCCGTTCGGTCGTATCTTTAAAAATAACGACCCCGCCGACCACGGCGTCTCGCTCGCGAATCGGGGTACTCACATACTCGACGGGAAACTTCGTTCCGTCCTTCCGCCAGAAGACATCGCTATCGACATGGACCAACTCTCCCGTGGAAAACCCCTTGATGATCGGGCAGGATTCTTTGGGATACGGCACACCGTTTGACTGGATGCAATGCACCAGCCCATGCATGTCGCGTCCGATAAGATCTGCGACTTCCCAGCCGAGCATTTTGGCCGCGGCCGGATTGACGAATGTCGTACGTCCCTCGCGATCAAAACCGTAAATGCCTTCACCGGCGGAATTTAAGACGAGTTGGTTGTGCCGGTTCAGTCGATCCAGTTCTTCCTCTGCGTGCCGGCGCTCCGTAATATCGCGGATGATCAATGTAAAAAACAGATCCGCCTTTCCCTTCCAGGCCGCAAAGCTGAGCTCCATCAAAAATTCGGATCCGTCTTTTCTCACGCCCACCAATTCCAACGTGCTGCTCGTTGTGATCACACGCTCCACGAGCCGGGCCCGCTGGAAATGATGCTGGAGCAACTCGTGATAGCGTGCAGGAAGAATCGTCGAGATGGGCTCGCCGATGATGTCCTGCGCTGAATATCCGAATGCCGCTTCAGCGCCCTTGTTCCAAAATGCAACCTTCATCACCGCATTGACCAAGACGATCGCGTCTCTCGTGGATTGAACGATCGACCGCAGACGTTCCTCGCTCTCCCGAAGTGCATCCTCGATGCGCCGTCACTCGGTGACGTCGCGGACAATCCCCAACACGCCGACGATTCGGCCGTTCTCAATCTGGGGCGCGCCGACAAACTCGCCGCTGACATATCCGCCTGGCTTCATGCTGATGCGCATCGAACAGGTCAACGATGTGCCGCGTTCCACAATAGCCTCCACCACATCCCGGCAGAATGAGACATCATCGGGATGCAATAATGCGCTCAACGACTCGCCGATCCATTGCGTGCGGGACCACTGCGTCACCGCTTCAAAGGCGGGATTGAGCGACGTGATAACGCCCTGGCCGGACACCGTGAAGATGAGATCACGGGCTCCTTCCACGAGACTCCTGAACCGATGTTCTGATTCATACAAGGCTTCCTGCGCCCGCTTCAACCACGTAATGTCGTGGAATACGGCGACTGCACCCTGTATCCGGTCATGATCGCCTTTGAGAGCTTGGGCATTGACACTGACCCAGCGGCCACGCTCATCCGGCGAAGGACGAATACAGATTTCAGCCCAATCGATCTTGTCGCCCTGGAGCGCGCGGGTCAACGGCCATTCGGATGCCGGAAACGGGGTTGTACCGTCGGCCAGAAAGAGGCCGAATCGCTCCGGCCATGTCTTCGGAACAGCGTCGACCGGAGAACACCCCAGGATCCTCTCCATCGCCGGATTGTAGAGAACCAACCTTCCGTCGACATCCGTGACCACGACGCCGTCACCCATACTGTGCAAGATCGAGTTGACGATCTGGGTTTGCTTCCGCATCGCCTGTTCGGCTCGCACCAGCGCGGTGGCCCGGTCGCGCACTTCCTGCCGGGCGGTGCTGATCCCCTCTGCTTGCGCCCGCACGGCATCCTCATAGAAATCCAACAACTGTCCGCTCACATCGATCAGCGCGCTGCGACTGGAGAGACCGTGAGCCGGTTCGCTACGGGCGGGCTGGCCGGTATCCGGGGCTTCGGCAAGAGGCACGACCTCACGTCCATCCACAAAGGGCAGGAGAGAAAGTTTCACGCCGAGCGCAAGGGATTTGCAGAGATTGGCGGTCTCGCGGTCGATCGGGATTTTCGAGAACAAGATGACGGCAAAGAGATCTTTCGAGGACAACAATCCTCCGAAACACAGCACAGACTGCACCCCGTGCTTCTCGACAAAATCAGCCTGGACCGGCACATACGGACTCCCGGACGCCGTCGGCACATAGAACACATTGTACGAAGTTTCCTCGATATCGACCAGAAAATCGCGCTCAGGGCTGACCGCGGTCTCAAGCGAAATACCAAACTGATGCAGGAGTTGTGAAAACATCGGAAATTGGCTGACGAACGCCGGGCTCACCAACGGGAGAGCGCGATAACGGCGGGAATTTTCCACGACGTTCCATCCCGGCTGATCCCCAGCCGTGGCGATGAGCGTGAAACATCTCGTATCAGGGGCGGGCACGGTCCCACCCAACTTTTCGCATGCCAGTTACTGGGTCTCAGCATC
>DAISKX010000217.1:0-6462 GCA_036820725.1 Nitrospiraceae bacterium | reverse complement strand
GGATCGGCGAAGACACCGCCGTCATCAAAACCTCCGGTCGCAAATGGACGTTGTTGACCACTGACCTGCTCGCCGAAGGCGTCCATTTCGACCTCAGCACGTCTTCTCTTGAAGACGTCGGATACCGGGCAGCTATCGCCAACCTAAGCGACATTGCGTCGATGGGTGGAACGCCGCAGTACCTGCTCGTTGCCGTAGCTATTCCGTCGGCCGTGGGCAGTGCCGACATCCAGCGACTGTATCGTGGAATGATGAAAGCGTGCCGTCCCTTTCACGTTCGATTGGTCGGCGGCGATACGTCCGCGTCTCTGCAAGGTTTTTTTCTCAGCCTGACCCTGACAGGCCTTGTTGAAGCAGGCCGGCCCTTACGCCGCGACAATGCCCGCATCGGAGACTGCATCTACGTGACGGGGACATTAGGCGATTCCCAGGCGGGATTGAGGTTACTCGGTGCCGGGAGACGACAGGCACGGCCGACATCTTTTCCACAGCATCGAGCAGACGAACGCTTCCTCATAACTCGCCACCGCAGGCCGTCCGCCCGCGTCAGCGAGGGTCGCTGGCTGGTGACGCACCGGATGGCCACAGCCGCGATCGACCTCTCCGACGGTTTGGCCGGAGACTTACGGCATCTGTGCGATCAAAGCCGCGTCGGCGCGGAACTGTTTCTCTCCGAGCTGCCTATCTCCAGGCAGTGCATAGCGTTTGCCCGTGCTCGCAATTTAGATCCGACTACGGTTGCATTGATCGGGGGAGAGGATTACGAGCTGCTTTTCACCGTACCATCCGGCGACCGAAAACGGTTTGAATCGCAAGCCAGGCGCGCCCGGCATCGGTTCACCTGTATCGGAGTCATCCGACCGCGCTCCTTTGGTCTTCGTGTCCGAACCCTCGACGGGACACTTCGACACGTGACGGCCAAGAGTTACGAGCACTTTCGACCGCATCCTGCCCATAGAGAGTCTCGCCCGTGACGTCCTTGACCGACGTTCGTGCGCTGTTTCGTCAAATCCTTCATCTTCGAGAGTCACCTCACCGGACAGCCCTCGCGTTTGCGGTCGGTGTCTTCATCGGTTTTTCCCCGACCTATGGGCTCCATATGATCATGGTCGCCTTTTGCACGTGGGCGTTCGGCCTCAACTTTGTCGCTCTGATGGCCGGGGCGTTTCTGAACAATCCATGGACCCTGGTCCCCATTCTCGGTGCGACGTTTTGGACTGGCGCTAGAATTTTGGGCGAAACTGGACTCCCCTCCTTTAATTGGGACGATCTGTCGTTCAGCGGGATCTACTACCAGGTAATGCCTTACGCCTGGCCGTTTTTCGTAGGAGGCACGGTCTTGAGTGTGATCGGAGCTCTGGTCTCGTATCCCGTCGCCTATTACTTGCTCTTTAAATACCGGGACGTGCGTCCCGCCGACCCACAGGAACCATTGCCCCCTTCAAGCTCCGTGGGCTAAGATGAGGCCAGAGCGGCCTCCCCATGAAGTTGTCTCCATCCAAATCTCCTTCTCCCTACGACGGTTCGGCCCTGATCGCCGATCCGATCCATGAATACATTTCGTTTACTGTTCCCTATACGACACCCGATGACGGGGAACAGACGGAAAAGGATCTAATCGATTCTCCATGGGTCCAACGCCTGCGGTACATTTATCAATTGCAGAGCGCCCGTTGGGTCTATCCCTCGGCCGAACACACCCGCTTTGTCCATTCCCTGGGCACCATGCACGTTGCCGGCCGATTTGCGCGGCATCTGCATCCATTTCTCAAAAAGGCTCTGCGGGATGTTCCCTCAGCCAACTTCGTGGAGGAGTTCCTGCGAATCACCGCCCTGGTCCACGATATCGGGCACGGACCGTTCTGCCATTTCTTCGACGACAACTTCTTGCACGGGTTCGGCCTCACACACGAACGGCTGGGACAGATCATCATCCGGGATTTTCTCGGTCCGGCCATCCGGAAGATTCGGCGCAGCCCGTCCGGTCTTTTCGATGCGGGAGAAGAATTGGATCCCGGCGTGATCGCGCATGTCATCCTCAAGGAGAAGAGCAAAGACAACTCGCGCGTCCCTCGCTGGGTCAATTATCTTCAGCCGGTTATTTCGGGAAGCTATACGGCGGACAATCTCGACTATGTCCTGCGGGATTCCTACATGTGCGGGGTCGCAGTCGGCCCGGTCGACCTGACGCGCCTGATCCACTATAGTATCGTCACGGACAAAGGGTTCACGATTCACAAGACCGGTCTTCCCGCCCTCCAGATGTTCCTCAACACTCGAATGTACCTGTATTCCAACGTGTACTACCACCGTACGACGCGGGCCATCGATATTCACTTGAGGGATATCTTCGGCGACACCATGAAACTTATTTTTTCGGCTGATCCCCGGAAGAAAATGGACGGGTACTTGGCTTTGACCGACTGGTCGCTTCTGGAGGAAGTACGAAGCTGGAAGAAATCGCCTCACACTTCCAAGCGGCGTCTCCATGAAGAATGGACACGCATTCTTGGCCGGGACATTAAATGGAAGATGGCCTACAGCACCGTGCTAAAAGAAAAAGGAAAGGAGCGGGGCTTGGATTTCCCGAGCCACGAACAATTCCACCGGCAAATCCTCAAAGAATTACCTGCACCCCTCCACAAGATTCAGTTTCGCGTCGACATGGCCCCCTTGGATCCACGTCCCGATCCGAATGATACGCGCGGAATTCCATTGTATGTCTACGATCCCGGGACTAAAGCGGTCTCGGCAGAGCCGCTCGAGGAGTTTTTGGATCTGCTGCCCACCCGCCTCGTGCAGTTCCGTGTCTACGCCTTGGATCATCAACACGATGCCGCGCTGTCCCGTGCGGCCGCCACGGTGCTCAACAAGACTGCATCCAGCATAGAGCTGACACAATAACAGCAGCGACCTTTTCCTTTCGAGGCCGTGGTTTCTTAAGCCCTCGCCACATCCGGATCGTCCCTCATATGATTCAGGATAACGTTTCGACAGGGCGTTAATCACGGCGTGCCCGTTCGGCTGGCCAGTCCATCGCAAACCCGCAATCGACGGAACTCAGTGAGTAGACTCTACCGCTGGTCGCTACCGAGCGCAGATGGCTGGAGGTTCTGTTGGGGGGGGAGCGAAGGATCGGCCGTTATGGGCTCTGCAGTTCCTAATCGGCGAGGAAAAGGCAGATCGAGGAGCGCGTAGGGGTTGACGCGTGCGCCGTTGATCTTTGCTCCCCAATGAAGATGCGGACCGGTTGCACGGCCCGTGGCGCCGACTTTACCGATCACCTGGCCGGCCTTGACCAGGTCTCCGTCGCGGACGAGAACTTCGGAGAGATGGAAATACATCGAATAGAGCCCAAGGCCATGATCGACGTAGACGCCTCTTCCGGAAAAAATATGATCCACGGTCAACCGAACGATGCCATCATTGCTGGCGGTGACGTCCGTACCGGATGGTGCACCGATATCTTCCCCGGAATGTGGATTGCGAGCCTGGCCGTTCATCACGCGGACGCTGCCGAAAATGCCGGTTCGTTTCCCATGGACGGGTTCGATAAATCCTGCTTGCCACAAGCGCATCGCCGATTCCTCCGCCAAAGTTTTCCGGATCTGCTCTTGTTCGGCCTTCCATCGCGCCGCGGCCTTGTCATCGAGATCGACCTTGTCTTTGGGCAATTTCAGATGCTCGATCGCGAACTTTTCCTTCACCACCAACACGTTGACGCTGCGCCGGCTGATCTGTTCACCCGTCTGGATCTCGACCGTAAGTTCATGCGTCCCGGGCTCATCCTGCATATCAATGCCCAGCAGGCCCAGATAGATGTTCTCTGCGCCGCCATCAGGGTTCGGAAACAATGGAAGGGTCCTTCCCAGGAAACGCCCCTCTACTTTGGTCGCCGCCCTGATATCGGAGATTCTGACGATGATGACTTGCCCTTGTTTACCGCTGTACTGACCATCCGACCCTTTGGGAAGTGGGGCGGTGTTCGGAAACAACTCGACGGGGAATACACTGGCCAGCAACAGAATCCCCGCCACGGCCGACCGTTCGATCCGCGACAGGCTGCCGTCTCCTCTGCGACGCAGTCTCATCATCATCGATAAAAACGCAATCCTGAGACCTGTGACACCAACTCTTCCACTCTCCGATTGACGGCGCTGAACGGATCCATGCAGAGAATGGTCTCTTCCCAATATCCGTTGAGCTTCAGATAGGTCCAGTCTACCGTATAAGACCGGTTTTTGGCTCGCGCAAAACGAATAAAATCACCTCGAACCTTGGCTCGCGTCGTTTGAGGCGGCACGGACATTGCCCGCTGAACGGCGTCCTCATCCACGATACGTTCGGCCAATCCTCGATTTTCCATCAGGTAATACAATCCGCGCGTCCGCTTGACGTCATGGAATTGAAGATCGAGAAGGAATACACGTGGGTCGTCCTACCCGCAATCTTTTCGATCGATGTACGACTGAATGACATGCTTTTTCATCACCCAATCGATTTCTCGAACCAGTTCCATGGGATCTTGTTCCAGGCGGTCCAATACCGATTCCCACTTATTGACGACATCATCGAGAATCGGTTCATGGTCATGGGTTGCCAGGAAATCTCCGGCCCGGTCAAGATACACGCGCTGCAGTTCGATCGCAGTCATCTGGCGGCCGTCGTCCAGCCGCACCTTTTTATTCAGTGTCGGATCGCGAGAAATCTCGCGAATGGCCTTCACCGGATCTTCCAATTCCATTCCGGTTACAGAGTAGCCCGCTTCGATCATCGACAAGACCAGCGCTGCCGTGCCGACTTTCAAATAGGTGACATACTCCGACATGTTCGAATCGCCGACAATGATGTGCAACCGACGATACTTTTCGGCATCGGCGTGCGGCTCGTCTCTCGTGTTGATGATGCTGCGTGAAGAGGTGGTCGATGAGGAGGTTTTTTCGTGAATATGTTGGGCCCGCTGGGAAATAAAGTATTGGGGCTTCCCCGACACCTTGAGAACCTTCCCCGCGCCGGAATAAATCTGCCGCGTGACGAAAAACGGGATCAACTGCTCGGTGACCTTCCAGAAGTCCACATCCCGCCGCATGAGATAGTTTTCGTGGCACCCGTAGGTATTCCCCAGCGAATCCGTATTATTCTTGAAAATGTAGATTTCTCCGGACAGCCCCTCCTCCCGCAACCGCTCTTCGGCCGCCGGAAGACAGGCTTCCAGTAACCGTTCTCCGGCTTTATCGTGGATGACGAGATCGAGGATATTGTCGCATTCGGGGGTGGAATATTCGGGATGACATCCGGTGTCCTGATAAAATCGCGCTCCATTGACAAGAAACGCATTGGACGGCCAGCTGTTTGGAATCAGGCCTTCGAAGATATAGCCGAGAACTTTCTCCATCGGCAGATAGATTCTGCCGTTGGGAGAAAAAATCAGCCCGTATTCATTTTCGAGCCCGAAGATCCGTTGACGCATCGATATTCTCGATTATGAGACTACAACTTCAGGATACACCTCGATCGTCCTGTCTTCAACACGAGAGCCTCACTCGTGACATTCTATGTATGAGTACGCAGCCGAAGCGGCGTCAAGGTGCGATGAGCTGGCGGGTGTCGCCGACGGAAAGGCGGCGGAACTTTCGGCCATTGCGGGTCCGATCCAGCACCGCCACTTCGAGATTTTCCGAGGGGAGCTTCTGATTGGCGACCTGCTCCAAGGCGGCGTGACAGAGGGACAATGCTACCTTCAAAGTCGGGAGTTGCGTGCTGGATCGTTCCTTAAGATATGCCTGAACGTTCTCGGAGCGTCCGCCGATCACTGCAAATCCCTTCTCATCGACGATGCTGCCATCGAAGGAGATACGATAAATTTCGTTCGGGTGGTCGTTGTTCCCCACCTGCACCACGAGCAATTCTACTTCCAGCGGTTTGACCTCTTGACCAAAAGCCGTGCCGAGACTTTGGGAATAGGCATTGGACAGCGATCGTGCACTGACATCTTCTCGGCTGTACATATAGCCGGTGAGGTCGGCGTGACGAATCCCGGCTTTTCGCAGGTTCTCGAACTCGCTATATTTCCCCGCACCGGCAAAAGCGATGTTGTCGTAGACTTCGGAAATCTTGTGCAGTGATGCACTGGGATTATCCGCGGCAAGCAGGACCCCATCCGAATATTCCAGGACAATGATGGAGCGTCCCTTGGCGATGCCCTTCTTGGCATACTCCGCCTTGTCCTGCATCATTTGCTCGGGGGAGACGTAGTACGGCAGAGCCATGATTACTTCTTTTTACTCCGTCCGGTGATCATTTCGTCGTAGACAGAGCGCATGCGTTCATCTGTCACATCCACAATGCCCGAGGCAGCGGCCAATTTGGCGGTTGGATAAATGCCGCGGATCAGATCCGGCCCGCCGGTTCCGACATCCTCATCTGCGGCATTATAGAGCGCCAGCAGGCTGATCTTCAGAG
>DAISKX010000216.1:0-6470 GCA_036820725.1 Nitrospiraceae bacterium | reverse complement strand
CTGGCTAAGATACATCCAGGTAGTGTATCCGTGCCGCGCCTTTGCGAGGTCAATATCAGTGCCGGGGGAGTGGGATTTTCGACATTAAGAGAGTTCGAACCGGGTACCATGCTCGTTATGAAACTTATTCTTCCTCCTTTCATACAAATACAGACAGCCGCTCGTGTTATTCGGTCAGTACCACTGATCCCTGCCATGCGGGGATTTCGAGTCGCCACTCAGTTTATATCACTGAAGCCGGATGATCAGGAGCATCTGATCCGCCATATCATCCAGACTCAAGCCGAGCGGCTTCGAGCGCGCAAGGATACGACACTTGTCATGTAAGGTTATGCGGCGCTGAGGGACGGCGCATCCGTCGAGCCGTCGTGTGATCGCAAGAGGTGGGTCAGAAGCGCCTCCGCCGTCTGTTCCAAAGCCTTCGCCGATGGCGTTGTCGGTTCCAGCTCAACGACGGGAAGAAAATTGCGAACAGCGCGGCCCATTGCCGGGTCGTCAGGAATTTCTCCCAACATGCACAGATCGCCGCCCACATACTCCTGCACCAATTTCTTGAGATGAAGGATATTGATTCTCGATCGCCCTGCAATGCGATTGACGATGAGGCAGGGCTGAAATCCACGCAACGCCTTCTCCGCAATTTCCCTGGCGTCTGGATCTGTAATGCCTACTACATCAATGACCTGCTCGATGCTTCCAAAATCGTGATCCGAAAGAGCCTCGCTGACTGGATCCCGTGCCAAGAAGGCCGACAGCACGCGTCGGATCGCAGCCAATTTGATAAAGCGATAGAGGTCTAAGACCGAGGTGGGGTCAGGGGTTGCGACGGTCAGGTAGCAGTCCGCCATAAGAAAGAAGTCGAGGGCATGGTAATTCGTACCGGCGCCGATATCGACGATGATGATATCGGCCTGCAATTGTCTGAAGTGCCTGATCAGTCTCTTTTTCTTGGCATAGGGAAGATTTGCAGTGGCCAGAGTCTCTCCGGTCCCGGGGATGAGCTGTAGAAAGGGATGAGCAGAGACGGGCTGCGCGATGGCCTCCAGTCGATCAACCCTCCGATCGATAAAATCAGTCAGCGTGAGAGCCGGATGAAACAATCCAAAGAGAATATGGGCGTCAGCGCCTCCCACATCCAGATCTGCCAATACGACCCGTTTCCCTGACTTGGCCAGTACTAGGGCCAAATTGGCGGCCACGACACTCTTTCCCACACCGCCTTTGCCGGAACCGACAGACACGATGGTTGCCATCCAGGAATGTTCCTCTCCGTTCACTTCGATTCTATCTCCTTTTTTCGGCTGGTCGTGATCGAAACCTTAGCCCCCGAACACCAAAGGTCCGTCCGGCCGTCTCTTTTCAGAGGCTGGGTCGCACGCATGCGTCGAAAGCTCTCTCCCGCTTAAGTTTGCACCGACGCCTGCCGATACGACATCCGTCATGAACAATGCAATGGCTGCACTAACCAGCGCGAACGTGAACGGGAATGCACATTCGGACAGCGAGATTTTGACCGTTATGGAGGTGGCACAGTTTCTCCGCGTGCCGAAATCCACGGTGTACAAACTCGCACGCCTCGGACAGCTGCCGGCGTCCAAGATCGGGAAGCATTGGCGCTTTCTTCGGCGGGATATTCACGAATGGATGCACTCTCGCTCGCCCCAGAGCTAACGCGCCCGGCCCACAGAGCGTCAATCGACTGACATGAGGCTGACAAAGCGGCTTCGGTCAGGCGTGGACCAGAGCCGCTCATACCGGGACGGGGTAGGACACTATGACGGAATCCAGCGCAGCGAAGCACCTTGATGCCCGATCGACCGCCCTGAGTGCGGAGACATTCAACAAATTACGGGATCTCATCTACGAGCAAACTGGAATCCATTTTCACGAGAACAAGAAATATCTCTTGGAGAGTAGGCTCCAACCCCGGCTGCGCTCGTGTCGCTGTCACTCTTTCGACGAGTATCTCAATTTCCTCCGATTCGATGCCTACCGCGATCGAGAGTTTACCGAGTTGTACACCGTCATTACGACGAATGAGACCTACTTCTTCCGAGATGACGCGCAACTGGAAACCTTTATGAAGGTGATCCTGCCGGCGGTCATGAAGCACAATCAGGACAGCAAACAGCTCCGCATCTGGAGCGCGGCCTGCTCCACAGGGGATGAACCCTACACATTGGCCCTTCTCCTTCGTGATCACCTCCCTCTGGCGAATTGGTCCATTGACATCTTGGCCACCGATATCAGTGAAAACGTCCTCGAAGTCGGCCGCAAAGCCACCTACCGCTCGCACTCGTTGCGTAAGGTACCGGCGCATCTGCTCGCCAAATATTTTACAGGCGCCAAAGAGGAATGCACCGTCGTTCCTCAGGTGAAAGCTCTCGTCCGATTTATGAATTTGAACCTTTACGACCGTGCCCGCTTGAAGCTCGTTCGAGGCATCGATGTCATCCTGTGTCGCAATTGCCTCATTTATTTCGATGCCAAGGCCAAACAGCAGATCGTGTCGGATTTGCATGATGCTCTTCGCCCAAAAGGGTATCTCGTGATCGGGTTTTCTGAAACACTCCATGACCACAGTGGTCTCTTTCGCGCGATTCATGCCGGTCGTTCCGTCGTCTTCGAGAAACTGTAAGGAGGTTGTCCATGCCAGCCGATTTGAACATGAAGGTCTTGGTGGTGGACGACATGTCTACCATGCGTCGCATTGTGAAGAACATTATGAAGCAACTCGGATTCAACAATCTTGAAGAAGCGGAAAATGGTCAGGATGCCCTGACGAAACTGAAGGGTGAGCCCTATGGTTTCGTCGTGTCCGACTGGAATATGCCGGTCATGATGGGTATCGACCTGCTCCGCGCCATCCGTGCCGATGAGAAACTCAAACATTTGCCTGTCCTCATGGTCACCGCAGAGGCCCAAAAAGAAAACCTGATGGAGGCCATCCAAGCCGGTGTGAGCAACTACATCGTGAAACCGTTCACAGCTGAAACGATGCAGGAGAAAATTAATAAGATTTTCAAGTAGGCAGGCACGACAGAACGAGGAGAGCGATGGCACAACCACAGGCAGCGTCCCGCGCAGTACTGCACAACGATGAGCCCAAAGATCCGAACGCAAAAATGTACGAGGAACTGGGCGAACTCGCTCGTTTTATCGACACGACCATGCGGACGCTTTCGCAATACAGCGCTCCGGTCAGTTCCACCACCGAGCAACTGCCGCAGGCATTGACCCATCTGACGGATCTGAAGAACCTCACTGAGCAGGGAACCCATGAAGTCATGCGACATGTCGAGGGGATGCAAGACAATCATGCCCGCATTGCCAAGACGCTCGCCGAGCTGTCGCACGCGATGCAGTTGGTTCAGGCGGCTCCATCTGTGCTGCAGCAGATTCAACAGGTCGCGGCCGCGATCGATAACGACGACAAGCGCTTGATCGACATTATGACAGCGCTGTCCTTTCAAGATCTGGTCGCTCAACGAGTCAACAAACTCGCGACGATCATTGATGAAGTCGAGCACAAACTGTTGCAGCTCGTCGTGGTCTTCGGCCCCTATCAAAAGCAGGCAGCGCAAAAGGATCAAGGCAAAGCCAGCCAAATGCTCAAGCAACTGGAGTCTTCCAAGAACACGTCCATCGACCAGGATCTGGCGGACGAAATTCTTAAGCAATTCGGATTCAACTGAGGTGGGGCTATGAGCGATGAGATGCAGGAAATACTGAACGACTTTCTGACGGAATCCACCGAGATGATCGAAGTGCTGGACCAACGCTTCGTGACGCTGGAGACGGATCCCAACAATAAGGATCTCCTGAACGAGATCTTTCGCGCCATGCACAGCATGAAGGGGTCTGCCGGCTTTCTCGGCTTTACTCATCTGGTCGATGTGGCCCATCGCGGTGAGAACATCCTGAACAAACTCCGCCAGGGCGAGATGGCGGTCGTGCCTGCCGTGATCACAGTCATTCTTGAAGCGGTGGACACGATCAAGCTCATCATGGCCGACATTCGTGAATCCGGAACGGACACACACGTCCCGACCGGGGATGTTGCCGCCAAGATGGATGCCATTCTGGCAGGAGGGCATGACCCCGTCGGGGCTGCTTCCGCACCCTCAACTCCACATGCGAATGCCGCACAGCATGCAGCCATACCTCTACAGGGAACAACGGTCTCTCCCTCGCCGCCGAGTCCTACACCCGACGCCCCTCAACCGGACATATCACGGTTGGGAGAGATCCTCGTGACCGAGGGCCTGGCCTCCAAGGAGCAGGTTCTCGACGCATTGAACACCCAGCAGCACCAGGGAGAACAGAAAACGCCGTTGGGCGAAATTCTGCTCCAGGCCAAAGCCATCACCGAACGCGCACTGGACCATGCGCTTCAGAAACAGGAAAAGCAGGGCAAACCATCCGAGGAAGATGCCACGATCCGCGTCGAAACCAAACGGCTCGACAGTGTGATGAATCTGGTGGGCGAGTTGGTCTTGGGTCGCAATCGACTCATTAAGATCGGGACGCAACTCGAACAGACGCATGAAGCTGATCCGCAGGTGCGTGTGCTCGGCGAAACCCTGGCCCAATTGAATCTTGTCACCACCGATCTGCAACTTGCCGTCATGAAGACACGCATGCTGCCCATCAAGAAAGTGTTCGCCAAACTCCCTCGGATGGTGCGCGATCTGTCACAAAAACTCGGCAAGCAGGTGCGGTTGGAGCTGCATGGCGAGGAAACGGAGCTCGATAAGTCCGTGGCTGATGAAATCGGCGATCCGCTGGTCCATTTGGTGCGCAATGCCATTGATCACGGGATCGAAACCCCATCAGAGCGGCAACTAAAGGGGAAGCCTGGCGAGGGCGCTCTGCGCATCTTGGCCAGTCAGGAAGGCAATAGCATTGTCATCCGCATCCAGGACGATGGACGCGGGATCCTTATAGAGAAAGTCCGAGCCAAGGCGCTTGCAAAAGGTCTTGTCAGCGAGGCCGAATTGGCCACGATGGAAGCCCGCGAAATCCTCAACATGATCTTCTTGCCCGGATTCAGCACAGCCGAAAAAGTGACGGACGTCTCCGGGCGCGGTGTCGGCATGGATGTGGTTCGAACCAACATCAGAAAGATCAACGGCAGCGTAGAAATAGAATCCGAACAAGGCAAGGGGAGTCAGATCATCATCAAGCTTCCGTTGACGATTGCGATCATTCAGGCCCTGATGGTGGAAGTGGAGCGATCGATTTTTGCGATCCCGTTGAGTTCGGTCATTGAAGCGGTACGCATCACCAAATCGGACATCAAAACGATCAATGGCCGTGAAGTATTGCACTTGCGGGACCGTGTATTGCCTTTGATCCGATTGGCGCAAGAGTTCGAGATTCCTGCGGATCCCGATCGAGGACGGTTCTACGTGGTGGTCGCAGCCTTGGGTGACCGGCGCGTCGGAGTGGTCGTCGACGAGCTGCGATCGCAGGAAGAAGTCGTCATCAAATCGATCTGGGATTATCTCGAGACGGTCAAGGGAGTTTCGGGCGCCACCATTACGGGTGAAGGCAAGGTCGTGCTCATTCTGGACATCTCGGAACTGGTTCAGAATGCGCAGGCTTGGCACGTAGCCGCAATTGCCGCGTGATGCCAAGGGGACACGGCAGGTGACGCGTCCTGAAGGCTATCAGGAATGTATGTTGATCCGGGACTTCCAACCGGCAAGTGACGCATCACGAAATCGGAGGAAGCATGTCGAATCTAATCAAAGAAATTGATGCCCGCACCCGATTGGCGGGGGCGAATCAGATGGAGCTTCTTCTCTTCAAGCTGGGGACGAATGAGATCTATGGCATCAATGTCTTCAAGGTCCGCGAAGTGATGAAATTGCCGACGCTGACTCAGATCCCTGAAGCAGACAGCCGGATCGTCGGAATGGCCAATATTCGTGGCACCATGGTCCCGGTCGTCGGCCTGCGACAAAGTCTTAACCTGGCGGTTGCCCCAGATGCGATCGACCATGCCAAACATACCCATCCCTATTTGATCATCTCCGAATACAACGCGAGCCTGCAAGGGTTCCTGGTATCCGGAGTGGATCGCATTATTCGGTTCTCCTGGTCGGCCATCAAGACGCCCCCGGCCATTATCCGAGAGAACAACAAGGGTGCCGTGACCGCTGTCACCATGCTGGATGACGGCCGCATGGTTCTGATCCTCGACGTGGAAAAGGTTCTGAACGATATCTGTCCCCGGTCGGACGACGAGGTGTTTGCGGGCGTGGTCAGCAGCCCGGCCCTGCAATCCAAATGTGTTCTGTATGCAGATGACTCCTCCGTCGCCAGAACACAGATTCGCAAAGCGCTGGAACGGCTGGGTATCGCCTTCATTCAAACGACCACCGGTAAAGAAGCCTGGGATAGGCTCCAAGGACTGGCCTGGTGCTGTCCCTGGTGGTGGTCGTGCCGGCGGGCGCGGAGATGTT
>DAISKX010000215.1:0-6619 GCA_036820725.1 Nitrospiraceae bacterium | reverse complement strand
ACGGGACACGGCCCGCTCACCATCTCGCGGGCGTCCACAAACCTGGCGCTCATTATTCTTCGCGCCGTGGACCTCGCCTGGCGTCCCGGCGGTTTCGTCACGAACCCTCATGAATAATGCGGGCTAGCTGCAATCCCGAGGCGATCGTATGTCCCGCGACATACTGTCCTACTGCCATCCGCCGGCCGTTGGCAGGTTGAATCTCCGTGATGAGGAGCACGCCTTTTCCGGTAGCGACCGCGATACCTTCCTTCGTCACACCGGTCACAATTCCTGGAGGAGCTGCAGCCAAAGAGTCCACAGGCACGGCCCGCCAGATCGTCCAGCGTTCTTCCCCCGCAAAGGTATACAACCCGGGCCAGGGCGTCATTCCCCGCAGCCGTCGCTCGATCTCCGTTGCAGAATGCGTCCAATCGATCAAGCCATCTTCTTTCTTTAACAGCGGGGCCATGGAAACTCGGCTGCTATCTTGTAGCTGACGGACTAACGTGCGGGCTTGGAGTTGCACAATCGTATCTATCAGCAACCTGCCTCCCAGATCGGCCAACCGTGTCGAGAGCGAGCCGGTCGTATCGTCTGGCCGTATCGGGAGGCTTTGCTGCAGGAGAATATCTCCCGTATCCATGCCCTCGTCCATGAACATCGTGGTGATGCCCGTTTCATCTTCGCCATTGATGATGGCCCACTGGATAGGACCGGCTCCTCGGTATTTGGGAAGAAGAGACGCATGGACATTGATGCAGCCGGATGGTGGCAATTGCAGAATCACAGCAGGTAAGATTCGCCCAAACGCCGCGACCACGATCAGATCCGGTTGCCATCCACGCAACGCATCTAAAAAAGCGGGGTCTTTCATCTTGGTCGGCTGGAGAAGCGGAATGTGCTCGCGTTGGCTGACGAGCTTGACCGACGATGCCGCCAGTTCACGTCCCCGCCCCTTGGGTCGGTCGGGTTGGGTGACGACGCCCGCAACCGAGTGATCGGACTTGATCAAGGCTTCAAGCGAGGAGACCGCAAAATCCGGAGTACCCATGAACACGATGCGCATGAATTCGCTTTAGCATTCTGTCTACGCGAATGCAAGACGTGGTGGGAGCTTCCTTGACTTACCTTTCTACGCTTTGTTAGATTCCGTTCGCGGGGTGGAGCAGCCTGGTAGCTCGTTGGGCTCATAACCCAAAGGTCGAAGGTTCAAATCCTTCCCCCGCAACCAAGATTATTTAACTTCTGTCCTCCCATCAGTTGCACAAGCCCGGCGTAGTCACCGGCTAGCTCGGCTTCGAGGGTTCCGTCATGTGTAGGATGCAGGATAATAGGTTTCCCGCCGAGTAGGGATAAGAGACCGCGCTGGGCTTCTGCAACATGTTCCTTCGACATTTCTCCTAAGTTCGTTATCGCTGATCGAAATCCATCGAGCACGCGAGGCAGGATATTCTGAACCGTTTTGGGTGCGGAAGGTTTCTTTGTAAGCAGCTCAGCACGGCGATCTTCCAGACGTTCAAGCTCGGCCTTCGTTGTCGAAGTTAAAATACCCATCTTTATTGCAGCCAGGAGATTTGCGATTTCTTTCTCTACTTCCTTTAATTCTGTTGCTTGGCTTTCCGTTTCTAAGTTATGGGATCGGCGACGCTCTGCTAGTAATCTCTGTACCTCTTGTCGAAAGAATGCGAATCCTTCAACTGTAAATAGGTCCTCCTGAATACCGCGCAATAGAATCTCTTTCGACCACCTTCCTTGGCACGCGCAGCCGGTTTGCGCATACGGCCTCACCTCTATTTAGGAAGGGAAGCGCAGGCGTACCGATACCCGTCTGCCATAACATAATTCGCCCCACACATTCCGCATTTCAGAAGTTGAGAAAAGAGATAACGTCCCGGTCTACCTGGTCTCTCACGACAAGCCACCTGTATGTTTGGATTTGACTGAGATTGCAATCGCGCCTGGACACGCCTCCATAATGGTTCCGAAACAATGGTCAGCTCCGGCTTCGAAATCTCCACCCATTCCTTTCTGTCACGTAATCGCCGCACTCTACGTTTAGTCTCGGGATGACGTTCCCACCGGGACCGATTCCAGGTGTATCGTCCGACATAGAGAGGGTTACACAAAATTCCTGTCCCATCTGAAAGGCTCCCTCGAATTGCGCTGGCACTCCAAGTACCTCCACGTGGGGAGGGCACCTTGCGACGGTTCAGTTCGGCAGCAATCTCTCTTGGCGAGACGCCTTCGGCATACTGCTCAAAAATCCATTGAACCCAATGAGCCTGCTGAGGGTCAGGCTCTAGCCGGACCTCCTTCACGTCAGGACGCCCATATTGGTCACAATTGCCTTCATCATAGACAGGGACCCGCACGTAACCATACGTTCGACCACCGCAACTGAACCCTTTTAAAGCTTGGCCCATCAGTCCGCGATGTGTTTTGTCCCGAAGATCATCGAGATATAGCTCGTTCATCAGGCCGCGTACCGATGCCTGAAGCTTATGCCCCTTGGCGGCTGAATCGTACCCGTCAGAGACACCGACCAGCCTGATTCCTAGGAAGTGAAGACGCCGCCTTAGCTGGATGGACTCCGCCTCATCTCGGCTCAAGCGTGATAGATCGTCCACCAGGACCACATCAAAGATATGCCTTGCAGCATCCTGCATGAGAGTCTGGTAACCATTTCTATGGGTATGCGAACCCGAGATCGCTCGATCTTCATACCGCTTCTCGATCATCCACCTTTGCCGCGAAGCGTATTCCTGGCAATTCCGAAACTGATCCTCTATTGAGGCATCTCGTTGGTTCTCACTCGAATACCGCGCATACGCCACAACCTTCATAAGCCACCTCCTGGGCATCGCCGGCCACATACTATCAGTTCTTATCATGCTATGTATATTTAGTATTGACGCAAAGGATGAATTGGGGCATCCTCATCCGACCAATGGAGGGAAACGGTTAATCCGAAAATGAAGGGGAATGAATGGCGATCAAAACCGAAGCGCCCACTGGGGCTTGGAATTTTCGAGACATCCCTCGCGACCTCATGCGTAGGGTCAAAATGTCTGCCGCCCACGAGGGCAAAAGTGTCAGAAAGTTTCTAATCGAATTGGCCCAACAAAGAGTGGGAGAGTTAGAGAGGAAAGGCATCCTTCCAAGGAGCAAACACTGAGACCTGCCCTGTAACCATCAACACTGGCCCCTCAAGTTGTTCAATAAGGTGCAGGGAAGTTTTATGGACAGGGGCCGAAAGGTGAGTACCGATTCGATTGTTCTTGAGACCTGACAGCCGATATGGCCGAAAAACTCAATCCAAAGGAAACCATTTCTGTTCTCGAACTGACCGTCTCCCACATGTGGTCCATTGCGGCCCTTTGTTGAGTCTTGGAACGGAAGGGACTACTCACCAAACAGGAAGTCCGGGATGTCATCACGGAATTGCGTCAGCGTACACCGAAGGCCGAGCAAGCCAGTCCCCCTCTGGAAGCCATCCCTGAGCCATATCTGATGCGTGATACGGAAGATCGAGTCATACAGGGAATTCTCGATTTGCTCAATGTGAATGGCCTCACCGCACAGCAAGCCCGCTCGCTTTTAGGAAAACTGCATCTCTTGATCGACCTGGGTGAGCAACTGGGCAGGAAGACGACCCACTGAACATTTGTTCCGACCGTAGCGAGCAAGGACCAAGGGCGCTCTTGAGTATCTAGTGCGCACAATTGACCAGCCGGCCTCGGTTCGATGTCCTACCATGCACCTCAGAACCATCTCACAGGAACTGACATGATCATGCTGTTGACATATCGCGCCGAGCTCCGGGAGCAGATCACGAAGTCCCTCAAGGCGATGGGACATGACTTGTGTCTTCCGGCCCATCGAACAGATGTCACCGCGATGAAAGAGTCTCCCCCGGATCTTGTGATCCTGGACATGTATTTGGATAACCCAGCCAGTAGCCTCGTGCTTCAGAATTTACGCGAAGACGGGTATCATGGGGCGCTCATTTTGCTGTCTGGCCCTTCACAAGGGGCCACCCGAGACGGCTCGCACTTCTTCGGAAGACACCGGGTGCTTCAGCTTCCCATGCAGATCGCTGGAGCTTACGAGCTGGCCGAGCTAAGAACAGCTGTCACCACCTGCCTGATGGACGCTTCGCGCGCGAGTCAGGGGGTAACCTTCATAGATCTGACTGTGCGGGCGAGGCGGACCGCGCTGAGCATCCACAGACTCGCGTGGAAGGCATATCCCCAGTGGGACCGACATGAATCCGACACCGGCTTAGGGCGGGACTTCCAACGGTCCTACCCATTCGCCGACCACCAGATCCTCCAGGGACCGGACACACTCACTTCCGCACACCAACAGCATCATGGAGCCGCTCCCCCCCTCCCGGCTAAGCTCGACGATGATCGGATGCAGCTCATGCCACGCATACGGGGAGGCTAAATATAATATGTAGTCGTACGGTGAGATCTAGCTGACAGTGTGGATTGATCGAGACTTATCTCACTCCTCCAACATTGGGCCGTACACTTCTGTGTTCGACGAAGAACTCCCATCAGGAAGAGCTCAGTTATCACCGCCATGCCATTCCACGTCGTTCCATCGCGCGGGATACGGCTGATCGCAGTCGCTCGCCCTCGACGGGCTTCACCAAATAATCGACCGCCCCTTCGCATACGCAGGTGACGGCCATCTCGGTATCAGGGTAGCCCGTCAGCATCAGCACCGGCACATGGGGGAACTCATTGCGAAGATAGGCGGCGGTGAAGAGGCCATCGATCTTCGGCATGCGGATGTCGCAGATGACCACATCGAGCATGAGTCGGTTCTCACCTGTATTCATGACCTCAATGGCTTTTTCTCCGTCATTCGCTTCGAGGACATCATACCCGGCCTTTTCCAGCATCATGCGGACGACACGCCGCGTGTCCGGCTCATCATCCACGATCAGCACGCGGCCATTGCCCGTCAGGGACCCAAAGAGTAAATCGGATTTGTATTCGGTCATGCCATGCTCCTTTGTTCGGTTATTTAGTTTGCAGTCCGCCTTCCAGTCATTCAACGCCACTTACTCGTGCTCACTCAGGCCAGAGATATCGGAGAAGCACGAGGCTTGCTCCTGAACTCAAGATCAATGCGAGAACTGTGAGGGCATTCATGTTGGCCTCTTCTGCTTGGTTTGCTATGACATGCAGTGAGCAATAGACATACCAGATGATCTCGATCATGGCAGAGCGGGATTTGGGTGCAAAAGGTACATGAAGATTCAGTGATTTCCGTTGGTATCGTCCATCGAATCTTTCCCATTTACATGCTTTGCACGCCTTCATGGTATCGAAATGGATACCATGTGAATGCAATGTGATACTTCGCGGCCGCTGAAGGGTATGGTCGAGATGCTTTACAGGACAGATGCCGACAAAAGATGCGAAGGGGCTCGGCCTATTCTTCGCGCATGCTGGCGCTACACACGTACGTCCTATCCGACGCCAGGCGTGACGCGCACACGCGCACGAAGAAAGGTGGGGGCCACGGGGGAAATGTGGCGTCGGCCACCTACGTATACCCCCGAGACATTTTTTATTGTTTTAAATCGCTCGGACCATCCTTGACACCACTTTGCGGCGCCAGTAATCTCTCTCGCGGTCGATCTTCCCCCCCCTTTAATCCCGGAATATGAGCATGTGTGCGAAATGGAAGTATGATCCCGACCGTGCGCTTTCAAAACTTGAATCGACGAAAAGGATCAACAGCAAAGGGGCGGTCGAGTTTCCTGGAATAGGATTTGAGGACTGCATGGAGTTGTTGATTTCATCGGTCAGTTTTGCTTCGGATCTCTTAGAGTCAACAGTGAGAGAGATAGTACATCGATCCATTTTTACTGCAGCCGGAAAGAATAAGCTTGAACCTAAGTGGGTAATTGGACAGATTGCGCGCTTAGACTTGGCGGGATGCATTTCGATTCAATCTAGAGATCCAATTTCTCGCATTAAAGCATCAACTAAAATAATACGATTCGGTAGGGAAGTGCCGAGTCGAATACTGGAGAAGGAAGCTAAATATACGAACGAATTTACTCAGGGGGTAAATGCAAAATTCCCTCGTGAGTACATGCGATTCATGGTTTCTACGAGGGGGAGATCAAAAAGTGAAGCTGGATGGGCTGCCCTAGATACATTAGATTATTATCGAGCTCTTTGGAATCTCAAGCTGAATATGAGTGCGATAAGCCGATCCTCCCCCGGTCGCGTGGCACCGGTCAATCAGATAGTCCTTGGGCCATTGGAAACATTGTTCACAGCAAAGAAGGCTCTGATAGCGGACACGTGGTGGATTCAGCACGGATGGGACGGCCCAGACAGGGTTCTTAATGTGGCTCAATCTTGGAATGACCTTCGGGAATTCGACAAAAAGGCAACAGCCAGTCTAAAGAATAAGCCTGAGGATTGTCGTGCAATGATCAAGAAGGGGCTTCTTCGATATGTCCGAGCACTCGACGGAAGGGATTATGAAACAGTTTTTCTCAAACTGTGGAGTGCACTAGAGCATCTAACTATAACCGGAAGAAAAGACAAGTGACCCTCCCCTGATTTCATAGACACCTCCCTAAGTGGGAGAATCATGAAATCGG
>DAISKX010000214.1:0-6644 GCA_036820725.1 Nitrospiraceae bacterium | reverse complement strand
AGAGGATTCCGATCCACCATTCCATTGAATACCAACCATTCTGATAATCCATTATTTCTGTCACGCTAGTGTCACGCTACTTTTTTACATCTGACAACTAGCTTGGGAAGCTGATTTAGGTAGAAACGCTGTGCAACAAGAAACCACGATAGGCAACAGCAGCTGCATATTTAGTTTTCCTGGTGGTCTGCTGTTGCCCCCACTATCACCCCATTGCTTGCCCTAACCGTGACTAAAACCGTAACGGTCTCCACGCCGAAAAGCCGCCTATACCGTCTTCGCATAGTAATGTTCCGCTGATAGGCAATCAGCGGGCCGAGTAGTGCTATTATGTACGCTTTCACCGAAAGACGAATGGTCGGACATGGGCAAGGATAAAACTAAAGGAGCATTTGGATCGTTACATAAGCAGGTAGAGACACAAGACAGACTCGACGCGCCATATGAGAGAGCATTGGGAAAACTGAGCATCCGGTTCTCCCTGCTACATTCCTTACTTGAACAGTTCGGCTGGGAAATTTGGAGTATGAATGCACATCTCGCACCCATCCTTACAAGAGACTTCCCTACCAAACAGCTTGTAAAAAAACTTCGCGACAGCTCAGAATTTGTGATACCTAAGGAAGAGGAACTTAAAGAATTCTTATCAATCCTTACAAGGGCTGAGAAAGCAGCGGAAAAACGAAACGAATTCTTGCATTCGATTTGGATAATAAAGGAAGGAAAACCGACCCTTTGCATCAGTAGAAAGCGCGGCAGGCTTGTCGGGCCAGATGCTCCATCGGCCGAAAATATCGATGATTTAAGCCGTAGCATCATGAATATCGTTGCCGACCTCATGCGGTTTAAAGGAGAAGACCCGCTAGTTTCTTTCGGGCGTCGGGTTTAGGCTTAACGAGAATGCCTTGGTGCCAATATGGTGCCAAAAGACCCTGACACACCGTAATCATGAGCCCCTGTGTCGTCACGAATCCTCCCTCTTTGCTGGTGATTCCTCTTGCTGGGTGTCCTGAGGTGGGTCTTGGGCGAACTACGTCTTACTCTGAGTCTGCGAATCAGCAATTCACTACCCGATATAAGCTCAACCAGATTTGTGGTCGGCCTGGCCGCCAAGATCCCCCTGTGAAGGCAGTTCCCACAGACACGACTGTCACAAGTTAGGTAAAGTATATGCCGATAGCATAGCAACCGGTGTTCAACGTGGCCTTACCGCTCTTCCCCGAACGCAGAACCCGCTTGTAGTAATTAACTCACACTGCATTATTAAACACACAAGGTTTAGCCCCACCCAAAGTTATTCGGCCCAATGTTTCCATGTGTTACAAACGCTCGCTACGGCCCATGACTTGCTCATGTATTCCCTTATGCGAGGTCAAATGTCTTTACGCCATGCGAGCGCGAGCCCTTTGTTATTGTTCATCATCGCTGTGCTCACCGCGTGCCAAGCAGCTTGGAATACATCACCCCCTCAAGGAAATAATGACCGATTTATGAAACTTTGGTCCACCTATACGACCTGCATGGCTTCATCAGATTTTGAGGTGGCTCAGCGGACTTCCGATCAGCTTAGAATTGTTCGTAAACAATCTGAGTGGTACGCCGGCAAACATTTCTCGCCTGGTGAAGACATCACCCAGTTTTCCACCCAGGCGCCATCACGGCTAGCTGTTGATCTCCACGCGATGGCCGCCTCCTGCGCCATTCATGCGGGGGACATCGCTTCGGAAGGCGGCAGAGAGAATATTGCCAGGCAGCTATACAGTGAGGTGCTGGCGAGTTACGAAGAGATTGCTTATAGCTTTTATATCCTACAAGCTCGTTCACGGCTTGCCCAGCTTTAGGGTGGTTTTCTTTAAGCCTCTCCCCGCGTCTTTAACTAGACCATTACACCAGGATTTTTGACGCACCCTACCATACCGATATCGTGTTTATACATGGAGTTCGCGTGTGACCTTCGTCAAGAGCCGGGACAACAGGAATAAACACGGGATCGATTTTCGGTTTCCCATTAGACGGACATCCCCTGGACGCTACCGCGAGAGGGTCCTCGGAATGGTTGCGGCCCGGCACCGTCTATCTCGATATTGAAACCAATTCGTTTGGTCAGATCACGGTGGTGGGCCTCTATGGTCATGGCACCTATACCGCCCTGATTCGCGGCGAGTCACTCGACTGGCACCGACTGACCGAGGAACTGTCAGACTATGACCTGCTCGTAACGTTCTGCGGGACGAGTTTCGATCTCCCCATGCTCTCCGCACACTTTCCCATTCTGGCGCTCGACCAGCCCCATATCGATCTGTGTACCGTGGGGCCGACAGCGGGGCTATCGCGGGGGGTTGAAAGCGATTGAACGTCATCTGGGAATCGAACGCGCACCGGAGCTGCAGGGGCTGACGGGACATGATGCGGTCCGACACTGGAACCGGTGGCGGCATCGACGAGATGACGAGGCCCGGCGGCTCCTAGTGTCGTATAACGAGCGGACTGCGTGAACCTGCAGCCGCTGGCCGATCTGTTCTATTGTCAGCTCGTCCAGGCTGTCGGCCTCTGTGATGATGCGGGAATGATGCCACTTACTGAAGCTCAGCGTGTGCTTGTGTGACCGCTGCCGTGAGCTGCGTCAGGGCCGTATTCTTGGGAAGCAGCTGCATCGCACCCGCGGCCAACATGGCCCGCCGAATCCGGTCGTCATCATGCACAGAGAGGCCGATCACCGTGATGGTGGGCACGGCCGCCTTCATTCGGCGCGTCGTTTCAATGCCGTCGAGCCGCGAGATGCCCAGCGCCATGATGACCACATGGGGATGCCGCGTCAGCGCCAGATGAAGCCCGGCGATCCCGTCGTCCGCCTCTCCCACCACTCTCAACTCCCCATGCCGCTCGAGTTCCTCTCGGACTGATTGTCGGAGCTTCCGGTTATCGTCGACCAAGACTACGTCAATCATTTCAAAACCTCCGCCTCGGGTGGCTGTTTAGCACAATCCTTCAGGATTGAGAGTCACCGTCTTGTTGCACCGCGGACATCCCCAGTCGTGCAAATCCAGGCTTGCCCCGGTGCGGCCCAGTTTGGCCTTCCGATACATCGGGTGCTGACAGGCAGGACAGGGGACCATCTGGTCATCCTCGGTGACACGCCACTCCATGTGATCCGGCATTTCCTTGAATTGCCTGTTCATCAGATAGGTAAAGGTCAATCCTTTGGCGTACCGGATAGTTTCTTCGAGCTTCCGGAAATGTATGGCACGGTACAGTGCGGGGGAGCCAACTTCTGTCGCCACCGACCTGATCTGGAGGTGGCATCGCGTGAGCTGCCAGTAGGACTCGGACCCGAGATGATGATGGACCTCGAGGCTGACGATCATGGTCACACCTCATCACCGATCAACGCTTCAGTCGCAGGCGAATGGTTCGTTTCATCCGAGGGTGTCCAAACGCTTCAACCGATGCCCTCCACTCTCCAACATGGCTCAGTTCACGGGATGATGCCGCAAATACTCATAACAGTCCGCGAGGACCGCCGAGTCCGGGTAGAGGTCGACCGTCCCCTCCACACAGCCAGTGAGCAGGGCCCATTCCGCGACATGGGCCGCCAATTCGGCGGATGACCACTGAAATGGTGCAAATTGAGTCAGGGCCGAACACGACAGGAGCACCGTCAGCGTGGAGAGCGACGGGCCGTAGGTCAAAACGGATTCTCGTCGATCACTGAACAGGATCCACACGCCGTGCCGCGCCACATAGCCCTGATGGCCACAGGCCGGGCACCGCACGGACTCAAGCCCCGTCAATGGATCCTGCCCACGTAGGGACTGGGGGTTCATCCGGGTCTGACATTCAGATTGTGGACACAGAGGCCAGAGGGCCTCGGACGGCGTCTGTCCTACCAACCGTCGGGGTGCATGTATGCTTGCTGTCGCTCGTGACATCGCAGCTCCTGGGTGATGGCCGTCTATCTCTCGGCCGTTTCTTCAAGCGTAGCTGCCGCTTTGTACTTCGACATGACCCCATGGATGTACCGCCGAAGGGGGGCGGTGAAGGCATCTGTGAGTGGCAGGTAAGATCGGTGTGCGCCGAGATGATCGGAGCAGTCGTCGGGTGATCTCTAATCAGTGTGTGCAGGGGACGAAGGAGAGCCGGCTTGACCGGACGGGCATTGTTTGCTGAGATAGGCAGACCACCACCATACGGTCCACCTTCCTTTCATGATATCGGACGACCGCAGGCGCCACGAGCAGGCCATCCAGCAGCTCAGAGAGGGAGCAGCAGCTTCTTCATAACTTTCATGCGAACGCTGACAGCATGCGGGGGCGAGTCCTTCGCATGTGGGAGAGGCCGCTGGGAAGGACCCGCAATGGTCCATTAGCCTGTTCTCCCGACGTATCCACTTGATACATATGCCTGTTCTCTCCGCAGCATGTTTTTGCCTGCCTGGTACACTTAATGTGTGACCGCATCCTTCACCTCGGTGCCCCTTCCATCGGAGGATTCCTTGACCAGGATGGGTACTGGCCTCCGTCGCGGTAGCGCGATTATATGGTGCGGTATGCTTTGTAATCGGTGTCGTCAACACACTCGCGTCCTGAGTGACCTGTGTCTCATCTGCCAGGCAAAGCAGCCCCCGCCCGTCCGCCGCAGTGTCCTGTCCCGTTTACTCCATCATCTTCGGTTGACCCAACTCCCGACGCTCGAAGATCGTGTGATCGTCACGCAACGACGCTGATCTCCTGACAGCCCCTCCATAACTAACAAAGTCTCGATGACAGAATTTAGCCAACGAGTACTCAATCATCTTCTCGAACCCTGGTCTTCATGGGACAATTTCTTGTTCGCCATTTCGGCGGGAGCGAGGACATTTGATGATTTCACGTCTGAATTTGGATGGCCCCACCTGCTCTCAACCCTTGCCCTCATGGGAGTCCTCTTCGTTCTGGGACGCAGACACCGCACGATTGCCGCCAGCTCATTTCTGAATTTCGCCTGTCCACGCAATATCTACTGGCATCCATCCGCCATTCTGGATTACAAATTCGCTGCGATCAATTCGTCCACTGATCTCTTGCTGGTCGCCCCTCTCATCACGGGAGTGAGCCTGCTGGTCTACAACGTGACCGTGCACGTGTTTCCAGGACCCTCGACATTGAGAGCCGCGTTTAGCAGTTATCCCATTGCCACGACCGTCGTCCTACTGAGTCACCTGTTGATTCTTGGCGACTTCGTCTATTTTGTTGCTCATTACCTCATGCACAAGGTGCCTCTCTTATGGACTTTTCACCAAGTCCATCATTCTGCCGAGGTGCTCACGCCCGTCAGCGTGGCGAGAGTCCATCCGGTCGAACGCCTATTTCAAGCCGTCGTGCGCGCCATATGTGGAGGAGTGGGAGCAGGTCTGTATACGTCCACTTCCGACGTGCCCATTTCGATCGGGACTTTGTTCGGTGTCAACATTGTGCTGTTTTGCTTTCTTTCATTTGCCTATAACCTCCGACATTCTCATATCTGGCTTTCGTATGGCCCTGTTCTCAGTTGGATCTTCGTGAGCCCCGCACAACACCAGATTCATCACAGCCGAGACCCTAAGCATCTTGACAAGAATTTTGGGCTGATCTTTTCCTTTTGGGATGCCGCGCTTGGATCACTATATATTCCTCCGAGCCGTGAGTATTTGACGTATGGGCTTGCGGGCGTGCATGAGGGAAAGTTTGCGACAGTGCGGCAGCTGTATGTTACCCCGTTTGTCGAGGCCTCCCGGATGCTGCTACGCTCGCCTTATCGATATTTGGTCAAGGCCCAAGACCAAATAAACCTCATCATCTGAATCTGTGAAACCTCTCCTCTTCGACCTCCAGTAATGCGAGGGAGTCCATCCATGTCTCTCGATAGTATCGTCCTGTTCGTAGGCGCGGTGTTAATCGCGGGATTGGTGGCATGGCTGTTTGACCGTCGCGAATAACTGACGGTTCCTCTAACTCGACTAACTTCCTCTTCAGTCGGTAGACATACCTGCTTGTGTCTGTTTTAAAGGGAATCTGACAGTAACCACGTGAGCGAAGTGGGAGGGACTAGAGATACTATTCTTTATTTATTACCATGCTTTCTATTAAAAACGGTGACATTCAGGTCACTTCGGTCACTTCTCACATTCCCGGCAGACAGCATCGTTACAAGTTTTAACGGAGTAACGGAATGAAGGATGTATGGGTCCACGACATTGTTAACGGTCTCACCATTGCCATAGCACACGCCGAGATTTTGAGCGAACAGCGACCTGAGGTGGCTGAGCCTGTTCGCAGGCTTGTTGCCGATATAGACAAGGCTCGGGAAGCTTTCGTCAATGCGGTTATGCCGCTATTGCGAAATGAGGGACGTGGATCAGTAGGATAACGATTCTTATCTCTACCATGATCTCTCTGAAAAAGCCCCTCGGACCATGGCAAGGGGTAAGGTTCAGGCAAGGATTGCTGAACTAATGACGCCCGTGATCGCCGAGATCCAGATGAGCCGCACTGAATGGCTGGAATGGCTTACGAAGTGTTGACGGTTCGATCCCCGGAAGACATTGATGCGCACGGCAAACCGAAACCGATCATAGAACTCGAGGAGAATGAACCGGCGGCTATTGCTGGGTTTGAAGTCCATGGGGC
>DAISKX010000213.1:0-6653 GCA_036820725.1 Nitrospiraceae bacterium | reverse complement strand
TTCCTCGAATGGGGGGTTGTGGATCGTTGATTCTCATCGGGGAGGGTTTCGAAGGCACAGTTCGCTTGGGGCATGTCGGCGCGATCAGCTCCACTCACAGCTCTCAGACCAGCATCCGATGCCCACTCTCTTAGCGCAACATCCGCATGCCATGACGAATCAGCAGCTGTTGCAATATACCGAGAAAGCCGTCAGCGCTGCGATCGGCGAGATAGTGACGGTATCTACGTTCGGGTACATCGTGCCATTGTCATACAACATGCAGTTGGCTGGGTTCATTATATTGGAGCCAACGAACGAGACCTGTCCCGACCATGCGGAGACGCTCCTCTTGTTACAAACTCTGGCCCAAACCGCTGCGATCGCTCTAGGTCACATCATTTCAAAGGATGCTGTTCGCTGCTCGAATATTCTCATGCGCAGAACCGATCGCCTCCGATCTCTGGAGATCATGGCAGGCGGGTTCGCTCATGAAGTGAGAAATCCTCTGACGTCGATCAAAACATTCGTCCAATTGGCTCCGGAACGTCAGCATGATACCGGCTTCATCCGTGAATTTAGCCGCCTCGCAATCGAAGACGTCCACCGCATCGAACGCCTCTTACAGGATATCCTGGACTATGCCCGCTACGTGGTGCACACACCGACGGAAGAGGACGTAAACGAACTGGTTTCATCCTGTCTGTCTTTCATTTCCCTCAATGTATCCAGCCGTTGCGTTCAATTGAGGACAGAACTGGCCGAGCATTTGCCGTGTGTTCTGGTTGACCGCCAACAGATCAAACAGGTCGTGATCAATCTCCTCCTCAATGCCTTGGATTCCCTCCACGACGGCAGCCGGGAAATAGCCGTCAGAACTCGACTTGGGCATAAGCCGGGTGGTGACGTCTATGTATGTATTGAGATCCAAGACGATGGGCAAGGCATCGCGGCCGAACAACTGGAACATATCTTCGATCCTTTTTTTACGACGAAACACTCCAACAGCACGACGGATGCGAAGGGACTCGGTCTCACAATCGCTCACCAAATCCTTCGCGAGCATCAAGGCGAGCTGTGGGTAGACAGTAAGCAGGGAATCGGCTCGACCTTTCAGGTTTCATTGCCGGTAAGGCTACGATCCAGTTGAGTGTGACCATAACGGGAGTAACATGAAGAAACGGGTTCTGCTGGTCGACGATGAACCGCGCGTGCGGGCATCATTGAAAATGGTCCTGGAGCCTGCCTATGACATTCTCGAGGCAGCGGACGCACAACAAGGGCTCGAGGCATTCAAGCGCGAATCTCCGAGCCTGGTCCTCCTGGATGTCATCCTGCCGGGAACCGATGGTTTATCCGTTCTTCAGACAATGCGATCGGAGGACTCGTCTATCCCGGTCATTATGTTAACGGGCACCAAGTCGGTCAAAACAGCGGTCGATGCGATGAAGCTCGGCGCAGCCGATTACCTGTCGAAACCGTTCGACATCGAAGAATTGCGGATTGTGGTTGATCGTACGCTGAATTCCCAGGAACTGGAGCGAGAAGTGCGTCAACTACGCGCACAGGTCGTCCAGCGGTATGCCTTCCACAATCTGATCGGAAAAAGTCCGTCCATGCAGGAGATCTACGGCAAAATTGAGCAAGTGGCGGATAGTCGAACCACCATATTGGTTACCGGCGAAAGCGGGACCGGAAAAGAACTCGTCGCCAAGGCCATTCACTACAATAGTTCACGACGCGAGCGACCATTTATCGCATTGAATTGTGCGGCGCTGCCTGAGACCCTCATTGAAAGTGAGCTCTTCGGACATGAGAAGGGGTCCTTTACAGACGCCACGGCGCGCCGGGTTGGCCAGTTCGAACTGGCGAATAGCGGCACTCTCTTTCTTGACGAAATCGGAGATCTCAGCGCGACAACACAAGCGAAACTGCTGCGTGTTCTCCAGGAAAGGGAGTTCAATCGCATCGGAGGTGTGCAATCAATCAAGGTGGATGTCCGCATTATCGCGGCGACCAACAAGAATCTGGATGAATTGGTTCGCAAGGGATTGTTCAGAGAGGATCTCTACTATCGCATCAATGTGATTGCGCTTTATTTACCCCCGCTCCGTGAACGCGGTGAGGATATTCCACTCCTTGCCAAACACTTTCTTGTCAAACGCATTGAGGAAGAAAAGCGGCCCGCTCAGGAATTTTCGAAAGACTCTCTGGAGCTGATCTCCCGATATCCATGGCCGGGAAATGTTCGCGAAATGGAGAATATCGTCGAACAGGCCTTCATCTGGTCCAAGGGTTGTAATGTGATTACGCCCGAGCATCTCCCCACCATCTTACGGACCGACACACGCTCGACGTCACTGCGAGACGACACGTTGGCAGGACGGCTCTCTCTCGAGAAAGCCGTCATGGAATTCGAACGAGAGATCATCCTTGATGCGTTGAAACGCACCAACTATGTGCAAACACACGCCGCGACAATGTTAGGGATCAGCAGGCGAATGCTGAAATACCGGATGGACACCCTAGGTATCAGCAGGCCTGAGACTGGAACGCCGATGGACCAGGTAGTGAGTCATGAATGACACACTCTCTCGAGAAATCGTACATTTTTTGTCGCAAACTCCCTCGCGACAAAACTGAAGACAAATGCAATAAAATCAATATCTTCTATATATAGGGCCTTTTTACTTCTTTCAGTACTCTATCTTGAATGATGGGAAAAGAGTATAGAGACGGTACGGTCATTGCGTACCTAAGAGACGCCGCACTGCAACTCACCGTGGAGCTTCCGGCATGGGTAACCAACCTTCGACTGAACGAACTGCGTCCAAGCCGTCGGTGTTAGTCGTCGACGATGAAACTGGCCCTCGCGATGCACTCAAGGTGATTCTTCGACCATTTTTCACCATCCATGCTGCTGAAAGCGCCCAGAGCGCATTACAAGTCCTGAAGGAACAGCATATCGACCTGATTACGCTCGACCAAAAACTTCCCGATCGCCAGGGGATCGATCTCCTCCAGGACATTAAGCATGATTACTCGGAGGTGGAGGTCATAATCATCACCGGATACGGCAGTCTGAAATCTGCCATGGAAGGCATACGCCATGGCGCTGCAGGATATCTCCTGAAGCCGTTCAATGTTACGGAATTGATTACGCTGATCAACCAGACGTTGGAGAAAAAGAGGCGTCTCGATTTCCTACGATCTTTCCTCAAAAATTCGACGGCATTGTGGGGAACTGAACAAGACGCTGCGCGCGCGTGGAAGGAAGTCAAACTCGAATACTCTACGATCGGAAAAAGTCACTCGGGTGAGCCAAACGGGGCAGATGGCGATGCGGCATCCCTCATCCCGCTTCTGTCGGACCTCTTGGAAGCCAAAGACCGTCAGTTGTTGAACCACTGCAGTCGGGTGAGTTTTTATGCATCGCTGCTCGCCAATCGCCTAAATCTTCCAGTCTCAGAACAGAAGTCCCTCGCTCTCGGCGCGTTTCTTCATGACATCGGAAAGATCAGTCTCACTCCATATTCATTCTCGGCAGATTACGGTGTTCCTGAAGCCACTTCAGACCATGCCAAGGACCATTCTGATGTCGGCGCTCGTATGATACTCCCGCTTGGATTTTCCGCTGAGGTCGGACAAATTATTGCGTACCATCATGAACGATTCGATGGTCTGGGGTATCCGCATGGTCTAAGAGGGGAAGGCATTCCACTACTCGCTCGTATTGTCGCCATTGCTCAAGCATTCGATAATCTGACCGTCGATATGCCGGGGGCTCATCCGCTGTCCATCGATGATGCGATCCGCCAGATCTCCCTTCAGGCAGATACCTATTTTGATCCGATGCTCACCGATCTGTTTACGCG
The DNA here is from genome assembly GCA_036820725.1 of Nitrospiraceae bacterium. Lineage (GTDB taxonomy): Bacteria > Nitrospirota > Nitrospiria > Nitrospirales > Nitrospiraceae > DASSBQ01. The sequence continues at coordinate 2,799 of DAISKX010000213.1, read as the reverse complement.
GGTGGTCAGAGAATGTAAGTCTTCTCTTCCGGCTCTTGCCATCGCGGCCACGCCGGCCGGCACTTCAGAATCCTAGCCGGCTCTTCATCTCTCGCTCCCGGCTTCCGGGGGCTTTTGAGCACTGCCGATCATCTCCGCCGCCGCCGCCCGCACGTTCTTCGTGACCGTCACTCCTCCCAACATCCTGGCAATCTCGGCTTCTCGTTCTTCCGGCCGCAACTCTCGCACTTGCGTCACCGTCCGCTTCTGCTTAACCTGTTTGTCCACCAAACAATGCCGGTGGGCTTGCGACGCCACTTGGGGAAGATGCGTCACACAGAATACCTGATGATGTGTTCCCAGTGTTCGCAATCGTTTTCCCATCACCTCGGCCACCGCTCCACCGACTCCGGAATCCACTTCATCGAAAATCAGAATCGGAACGTGATCGGTTCCCGCAAGAATCGATTTGAGCGCGAGCATCACTCGCGAGAGCTCCCCTCCCGATGCCACCTGGGCAAGTGGTCGCAATGGTTCACCAGGGTTGGCCGATAGACGGAAAACAACTCGATCCTGCCCGGTCGACCCAGCCTGGTCGTCTGATCTCTTCTCCACCACCACCTCAAACTGCGTGCGTTTCATCATCAGGGCAGTCAATTCCCGCCCTACCTGATCTTGGAAGTCTTTCGCTACTTCACTCCGTTTACCAGACAAACGGGCTGTCAGTGCATTTACCTGAGATTCTGCCTTGAGGACTTCTTGCTCTTCATCGGCAACTCGGATGATGGCGGTGTCGAGCGACGACAGCTCTGTCTCGAGAGTGTCAGCGTGCTTGAGGACCGCCTCAAGGGAGCCACCATACTTTTTCTTGAGCCGTTCGAGGTCCTCAAGACGACGTTCCACTCGACTTAGATGCTCCGGATCATCCTCAATGTGGTCGCGATAATCGCGCACCAGCCTTGCCAACTCGCGCAATTGTACCGTGGCCTCCGCCGACAAAGGTCCCCATGTCTCCGTTCCCACATCCAAAGCCTCTAGTTGTTGGACCACCTTGGCCACAGACGCGAGTGTATGAAGGACGCCCTCCTCTGCGCCATACAAGAGGTCATACACCTGCTGAGCAAGCTCACGAACACGTTGAGCATTGGACAGTTTCCGTCGTTCTGCCGCCAATGCGGTATCCTCCTCCGCTCGCGGCGCTGCCTCGTGAATCTCCTGATACTGATACCGCACGTACTCTTCACGCTGCCGACGCTCGTCACTCTGCCGTCGTAACTCATCCAACCGCTGCCGACGCGCTCTCCAGGCCTCATACGCAGTTTCATAACTCTGTCTCAGGCCTTTGAGGTGTCCGAACGCATCCAGGGCATCACGTTGCGTGTCGGGTGACAAAAGCGATTGCTGATCATGTTGTCCGTGGATCTCAATCAGCGTACCGCCGAACATTTCCAGGATGTGGAGAGGAACAGGACCTGCGTTGAGATAATTACGGTTGCGTCCCGATCTGGAGAGCGTACGGTGAACGGTCAGGTCGGTAGCAGACGGCTCAATAAGATTGTTCTGCCGCAGATTTACGAGAAGGGGATGATCCTGCGCAAGCGAGAAGACCGCTTCCAGATGGGCTTCCTCAGTTCCGGATCGAATGTGATCGGATGATGCCCGGCCGCCAATCAAGAGGGCGAGGGCATCAATGAGGAGTGACTTACCAGCACCGGTCTCACCGGTCAGGACAGTGAATCCTTGATGAAATTTAATAGTGAGCTGCTCGATCACCCCAAAGTTCGAAATTCGCAGCTCAGTCAGCATCGCTGCTGCAGGCGGGTCTCCTAAGCGGCCCCGGAATGCTGGGTCAGCAGAGAATCGATAATCTCTTTAAACTGACGCTTGGGACGGGCTCCAACCAGACGTTCGACGGCCTGCCCATTTTTGAAAAAGAGGATGGTCGGAATGCTCATGACCTGATAGCGCCCGGCGATCTCCGGATTCTCGTCCGTGTTGAGCTTTCGAACTTTTAACTTCCCATCATATTCTCGAGCCAGCTCATCAACGATCGGAGCCACCATCTGGCAGGGTCCGCACCACACGGCCCAAAAATCGACCATCACCAGTTCTGGTGTTTTCATGACGTCCGTATCCCAGGTTGCCTCGTTGACGACCAATGTATCTCCTCCCACAGACATGCCTCCTTGTACCATTCACCATATTTCAAAGTAATTGTGCATCCTATACTACGATTCTTTTGAGTGTCAAATCACCGAATCACCACGGCCATTCCGGCGGAATGCCGAACCACCATTCCTGTGGATGGCGGTGACGCCAGACTGTCTGCTGCTTCCAGAATTGCACTACCATAGGCTCGTCCAGTTTGTTCGCCATCCCGGCGGTGATGTCGGATTGTCTCTGCACAGCCTGCTGCACGACTTCCTTGGCAATACGAGCCAACACATCAGGTGGATCGGTCAGATCCTCGATTCGTCCGGACGCCAGGCTGAGGTACAGCAACTCCACTTTTACCCATTGGTCTGTTTGCGCGAGATGCTCAAGGTACCGATCAAGTGCCTGATAGACGTAAGTCAGATAGACATAGCTGGCTGCAGAGGGACGCTCACGAACCTCTTCCTGACAGGCGTCAATCGCGCGACGAAAATCACCCGCCTGAAGATATACTTTTGCTCTCGACAAGTGTGACCGCTGATCCCCTATCAGGGCCGCCACCACATCCGCCGGTACCCCTTGGCTCCAACCTCCCGAGAGGATGATGACTAAGACAGCGACACCAGCGATGCCACCTTGGCTGACACGTATCACATACATGAAGCA
>DAISKX010000212.1:0-6673 GCA_036820725.1 Nitrospiraceae bacterium | reverse complement strand
GTCTGTCATAGCGACGCGTTCGTGAAGGAAGGGCATTGGCCGGGACTCGAATACTCGCGAGTGACAGGGCATGAAATCGCCGGAGTGATCGACGCGGTCGGCCCACACGTCACAGTCTGGCGAAAAGGTCAGTACGTCGGCGTGGGATGGCATGGAGGGCACTGCGGTCTCTGCGTGGCCTGCCGGCGCGGCGACTTCATCGCCTGTGAGCGTCTGTCCGTGACCGGATTCAATGCCGATGGCGGCTATGCCCAATTTATGATTGCCCAGGCCGACACCCTGGCCCTCATTCCCGACACGATCTCGCCTGCCGAAGCCGCTCCCCTCCTCTGCGCGGGTATCACAACCTTCAATAGCTTGCGGCACAGCGGCGCGGTCGCCGGGGATCTCGTCGCCGTACAGGGCTTGGGTGGCTTGGGGCACCTGGGGATTCAGTTCGCCCACAAGATGGGCTTCCGCACGGTCGCTATCGGGCGGGGCAAGGACAAAGAACCGCTGGCGAAAGATCTAGGCGCGCACCAGTACCTCGATACCGACAGGGTAAATGTGGCAGAAGAACTCACGAAGCAGGGGGGCGCATCGGTTATCCTCGCAACGGCGCCAAACGGCAAAGCCATGTCGAGTCTCATCGATGCACTGGGAGTCGACGGCAAACTGCTCGTCGTGGGAGCCTCCGCCGATCCCATCACCGTGACCCCGATTCAACTGATCGGCAAGCGCCGGTCGATTCAGGGGTGGCCGTCCGGGACCGCCCGGGGTTCCGAGGAGACGCTCAACTTCTGCGCGCTCACGGGAATACGCCCGATGGTCGAACGATTTCCACTCGAACAGGCAGGGGCTGCATACGATCGCATGATCACCGGCAAGGCGCGCTTCCGCGCAGTGCTGACCATGAACTGAGCGCTCTACCCACTGTGATTGGGAACAGATGTCGCTACATCGCGATGTGCATGCTCGCATGCCTCGCGCCGGCTGTTTTGCTTCGACTGCAGCCTATCTCCGTCGCGATGGCAGCAGGAGAAGCCGACCGCCGACTGCGGGTCGTCACCTACAATGTGCTGCACGACGGTCCGACCTCCGGCTTCATCGACAACGAGACACACCTTGAGGCCAGGATGGAAATGGCCATCCGCGAACTCAAAGCCCTCGAGCCGGATATCGTGGCACTCCAAGAAGCTTCCCACAGCCGCCGTCACGGGAATGTGCCGGAGCATATCGCCAAGGAACTCGGATTTCACCTCGTCTTTGCACCGGCGACGGACCGCATCTTTCATGTCCGGCTGCTCGACACATTGATCGTGGGCATCATGGGTTTCAAAGAAGGCGAGGCGATTCTGAGTCGCTTCCCGATTGTGGGTTCCGATATTTATGATCTACCCCGTTGCCGATCGCGTGTCGAACCGCGCATCCTGTTGCGCGCCGATGTTGACACGCCATGGGGGCCACTGCAAGTCTTCACGACCCATACAGCGAGAGGGGATGAATGTCAGATGGAACGGATAGGCGAGATTGTGCGGGGACAGCGTGGCGATCGCCCTTCCATTCTCACGGGCGACTTCAATACGCTGGAGACATCGAAGGTCCTAACCCTGCTACGGGATGAAGCCGGATTCATAGATGCCTTTCGCTCGGCGAATCCCACGACTCCCGGAGCAACCGTCTGGCAGCGAATCCGCGCCTCAGAGTCGACCGCCTCCCGACGTGTGGATTTTATCTTCCTCCTCGTGGGTCATACAGCGTCGGTGACCGTGAAATCGAGCAAGGTCGTTCTCGATCACCCGGGCCGCCTCCCGGACGGCAGCACCCTTTGGCCATCCGATCACTATGGCGTCTCAGCGGACCTCGAGATTGTGCCAATCAATTCCCAATACAACATCGCACAATAAGAATGTGATGCGCATCTCCATATTCCTGAAGTGAACCGGATGCTGACCATTTTTAGGAAACACGCGGAAGGGAAGAACTCGGGTATCCCCTCATTGGCGTGCTGCAAAGACCCTGTCTGTCCCTGGCGTCAATAGAACAATTCGTCTCTCGAACGGAGCAGGGTGTCCCGACGCGTTTGGTAAAATCATCATCGTACTTCCACGTTTCTGTCAACCTTGCGCAAGTTCAATCAAATCCAATAAGACATATTTGTACGGGCCTACGGTACCGGCCTTGCTATGTCATCGTGCGACGCACTTGGCCGATCATGCGAGGTACGTATATGGTTCCCTTATACAACCGTCTGGCATTGTTGTTCATGACACTGTGTCTGACCTGCCGGCCCGAAACAATTCTCGCACAGGGTCTTCCCACGGAGCCGGCTGAAGACTTTCTCGTGAACGAGGATGTCAACATCGCCACCGGTCTGTACACGCGGGAATATTCGCTGCACAAAAACGGGGTGATTGATTACCGCACCGCCCGGCAGATTATCGACAGCCGACACAATGACTACGGCAATACGGTCGTCGATGCGACGCCGCATCCGTTGTTTTATTGGTATGACGACAAGGGGCAGGGCGCCTTCACCATGTGGATTGATCCCGAAGGACAGGGCTGCCTGTGCGATATCGTTCCCTATATCGCGCTGGCCGGCGACGCGGAGGATAGCGGCATGGCTCGATCAGGGGGTTCGCAAGCCGATCCTGACCTTAGTCCAACCAGTCCTTCTCTTTCAGCTTCCGCGGAAGGTACTTCTTGGTGAGATACTGGAAATCTTTATTCGCGAGGGCATCCAGTTCGTACTTGAGCCCATTGGTCAGCATCCGCTTGATTTCCTGCTGCCAGGCCGATTTCTGAAACCATTTGTAGTTGATCAGTTCCTTCGCGCGAGTGATGTCCTTCTCGTTCAGCTTGATGCCCACGTTGCGCGGCAGTCCATACCGTTCCGGATCGGCGCTCGACAGGCCGATGAACTTGGCCTTCGGAATCGCCATGCGCTGGCTTTCAAACGCCAGGTTGATGGAGCCCTGCTTGACCACCGAGTAGATGTAGTATCCCCACGGATCGTTGTCGACGAGCACGTATACCGGGAGTTTGAACTCTTCATGCAGCCGGCGGGCCAGTCGTCGGACGCCGCGGGGCGGTTGGCCGTTGCCGGTCAGGAGCACACAGTTGTAGCGTCGCCAGAACTTGTCTTCCGACAGCCGGTTCCACTGCGTGCCTTTCTCCACCAGCAACAGGAAGTCCGCCGTGCAGCGACGAATCTCGACATACTCGGGTTCAACGATCGAAGGCACCGAATACCCGCCCTTTCCCAGCTTGGCACAATCCACCCGGTCGCCGTCGTCTCCCAGCACCAGAGGCCCTACCACGCTGCCGCCGTTTTCGGCCCGCACGTGCAGTTCCTCGCGCAGGGCGGCCAATGAGACTTCCAAATCCTCGATGACGGGGTCGGATTCGTCCTGGGTATCGAAGGTGTTCTCGTGCGAATGTTGAATCGTATGCTTGGTTCGGTAATAGATTTCTCTGAGCGACGTGGTGAGGTCCGCACGCTGCAGTTCCGACAGGGCATCGGCGACCAGTATCGTCTGCATGAACTTTTTCGCCATGCCGACGTTGAAAAATGAGCGCGCCTGCTTCTTGCCGCCCATTTCAATCATGCCCTTGCGTGCGTTGAACGACACATTCGAAAGTGCGCGAATAGGAATGGCCAAGGTCGGGTCCTTCGCACGTTCGGCCGCCGTGATGACCATATCGGCCAAGCCGACCAATTTCCTCTCCACTGCACCGTTCTTCTTGAGTTTTGTCTTCGGCATAGCCTGTCCTATTTTTTCTTGCCGGTGATGGACCGTGACGAGGTATGCTTCATAGGTCGAGCGGCTCGGTTCGTGGGTTTCTTGGGTGAAGATCCTTTGGCGGAAAATAGGGGCAGTTGATCTGCCTTACCCTTGGATTTCTTTACCCCCGTCTCCTGCCGGGTCACTCGCTTGGCGCCGCGGGCCTCGGTGCCATGCTTAGATTTCTTCGGCTCTTCATCGCCAAGCAAGTCGGTCTGTGATGCGACGGCCGGCGACATAGGAGGGTGTCCAACAGACGCATCGACCTCACTGGCCACCGGGACGTCTCCCTCAATTCCATCGGGAGTCACAATGATCGAGTTCGGCAATCCTTCGGGACCGGCGCCGGTCTTCCCCAGCACTTCATCCGTCTTCATGCCGCCGGTCCGCGTGGCCGCGATCTTCTGAAGCTGCGCCTTTAATTTTTCTTTTGCCAGCTTGCCCCCCTTCAAATGATGGCAGGCTTCGACCACTTCTTCGATGTAGAGTTCAAAAATATTCCGGCGGCGATACTCGCTCTCCGCCCGTTGTTGCCTTCGCAAAAAGACCCCCAGTCGCCTGCCGCATTCCCGCAGGGCCAGCGTGATCTCCTTGTGAATTTCGTCGTACTCCGCAATGGCTTCCTTGCTCTCGCTCGTGAACGGCACCCACACCGAGGCCATGTGCACGAAAATCACCATGGGCCCCGCCGGCAATGCGCCCCGTGATTGCGTAATCCCGTAATTGCGCCAGGTCGTGTCGAGCACCGCTTTGAACGTCGCGCAACCGGATTGCTGGTAGAGCAACGGCACACGGTTCGCGTAGCGAATGACGCGCGCGAGTTCGGAGTCCCCCTCCTCCCGCTCTCCTTCGGCCAGCGGCACGGTCGGTTGTCGAGGTTTCGCGCTTTCTTCCGGTCTGTCGCCATAGGCCAACCCCGCTTCTATGACGAAGGGATTGCCACGATAGACGGCAGGTGGACGGCTGACCGCCGTGTAGAATTCCCCTTTAATCTGTTTATAGAGACCGGAGAGCATGGCCTTCTCGCCTATCGGCGACAGACAATTGGTCGGCGGCGCCATGATCTTCGTGGTTTGAATCGTCTGATAGAGGGTCTCTGCCGTGGAGCCGTGAATCGTCCTGGGGCGGGCATTGGGCGACACCTTGGCTGCCTTGCAGATCTCTGCTGCGAGCCCCGGCGAGACCCGGCAAAAATCGCCGGACAGAAATCCAGCGACCGTCTGGCTCTTGGTGTCATGCATCATCTTGAGCATCATGCCGAACTCGATGCCATAGGGATGGGGCTTGATTTCTCGAGGCGCCGGCGGCAACTCGTGGTACGTGCGAGGAAACTCCTTCGTCTCGCCTTCCGGCGTCTTGTAGACGAGCTTCACGTGCGGGTTTGCGATCGAGGTCTGTTCGAGATACTCATCCACCGACGCGCGCCCCTTCTGATAGCGGCCGTCGACTTCGATGGCGACCTGGGTGCCACGCGGTTGCCCCCAGTCGATCTGCTTGTTTTCATGCACCAGCGGTTCGTTTTTCTTCGTATCGATCTGCACTTCGAAATAATGCGCCGACGCCCGTGGGCCGATGCGGGAAATGATTTTCACCGGTTTCCCGGTCGTCAATTGCCCGTACATGCCGGCGGCGGAAATGCCGATGCCCTGTTGGCCGCGGCTCATCCGCAGGCGATGAAACTTCGATCCATAGAGAAGCTTCGCAAAGATGCGTGGAATCTGTTGACGAACAATGCCCGGGCCATTGTCTGCTACCGTGATCCGGAATCGCGTCGCTTGACTCGGCGCAGGTGGTGCTCCCCCATTCGCCACGACCTCCAGCTGCACGGTGACGTCGGGGAGAATGCCGGCTTCTTCGCAGGCATCCAACGCATTGTCGACCGCTTCCTTCACACAGGTCAGGAGGGCCTTGCGTGGGTTGTCGAAGCCGAGGAGATGCCGGTTCTTCGTGAAGAACTCGGACACGGAAATCTCCCGTTGACGCGCCCCCATTTCCACTGCCGTGACTGCCCGCTCCGGACGGGCACCACGCACAGCAGCTTTGGGAGACGCAACTGGTTCAGCGGGAGAATTGGAAGGAGACGCGGATGCGGGCGATGGGGCGGCTGCATTCTTCTTGGCCATTCATCCTCTCATATCGGAGACACATAGACGCTCCGTCTATCAGGTACCGTGACGGTCGGCTCTACTCTTCACTACGGTTTACCGGTAACAAGGAGGAGAGTCAATAGTAGGGGGCATCTCACGCATCGAAGGAACGGCAGTAGGAGCATATCGCTTGATGGCGTTCCGGTCGGCGTCTCTCGTCGTTCGTGAAGCGTCGTCCGTATCTCGTATCTCCTGAAACGCCATTAGCAGTTAACGGGAGTTTCTTCACGCTTCACGCTTCACGCTTCACCGTCAGAACCGCACGCCCAAATAGAAGCCCGGCATGAGGTTCGTGTGGAGATCGAACTCACGCCCGCCTGCACGAACCGTCTCGCCCAGCGAGGTGAAGTTCAAGAGCAAATCAGCCGTCACAGCGAGCCTCGGCGTCATCGCATAGTCCAACCCGACGCCGATGGGAATCAGGAATGACCCATACGTATTCGCGGTTCGGCTGTCGGTGTCTTTGATGCCGGCACTGATAAAGCCGAATCCACCTTGGAGCACCAGTTTGAGCCGGTTATCCGTGTTCGGCAGGTCCCACCAGCCTTTGGCCTGGGCCGACAAACCGAACATGAAATCATTTCCAATCCCGGCATACTGCGCCAACGGTCCCACCGAGAAACGCGGTGTGACGAAATAGTCGGCATGTCCTTTCATGGCAAACTCCGCGATCCCATCGGGCGTACTGCCCAGGAAACCGAGGCCTCCTCCGCCCGACCATTGCCCCGCGGCGAGATCAGCCACGTCCGCCCTGCAAAC
>DAISKX010000211.1:0-6684 GCA_036820725.1 Nitrospiraceae bacterium | reverse complement strand
GACCGCTTGGTCGTGAAAAAGGGCTCGAACACCTTATCGACGTGTTCGGCTGGAATGGAAGCGCCATTGTTCTTGATGAGAATCTGTACCTCGAGATGTCGTCCGGCCCTTTGATTGCTCATCGAAATCGTCAACGTGCAGCCGGGAGTCATCGCCTCGATAGCATTTTTGAAAATGCTCAAGAAGACCTGTTGCATTTTGGCTTCGTCGCATCGGACAGGGGCGATATGTCCCGCATATTCTTTGATGACCTGGATGCGTGTCACTTCGAGTTCGGTGGCGACGACAGTCAACGAACTTTCGATGATTTCCGGCACGCGGCATAACCGGCGGTTCAGCTCGAGGGGCTTTGCAAAATCGAGGATCTCATTGAGAATCGCCTCGACCCGGATGAGGTCCCGCATGGCATTTTCAACCCGGGTTTGTGGATCGAAATCGAGAATCCCTTCCCCCGTGACTTCCTCGAGCTGCGCCTTGATCGAGGCCAGGGGCTCGCGGACCTCCGTCGCAAGGAAGGCGCTAAATTCGCCGATCGCAGCCTGCCGCTCCTGCTTCCGAATGAGAGGCTCCAAGGGGAACGGTACCTGTGTCGTGGGTTCGGGCTCGCCGGGCGAGGAGTGTTGAGGCTTGGTAGTTTCGACGGGCGGTGCCGTCTGAAGGAGTTCGACCAGCTTGAGCATAATGGGCTCCAACACCCTCGCATCCGTCAACGCGTAACGATCGGCAGCCTTGGAGGCGAGTGTGATGGTTCCGCCGACCTGCCCGCGCAGGAAAAACGGCGTCACGAGGGAGGACTCAAAGCGATCCTTGTACAGATGCTTGTGATCCAGAAACCGACCCTGGGTCGAAGCCAGGTCATGGTCGACGCGGGGTTTACGGTGCCGGACTGCCCAGCCGGAGGCCGATGCATCGAGGCCCAGACGATGGCCCGGCTTCAAGTCTTTCTTTTGGTCCTTGGGGTCGGCTTTCAGTTCCCCCGCCATGCCGATGACTTCGACACTTCCCGCGATGGGATCGTACGCACACATCCAGGCCCGGTCAAACGGAACCAATTGGCCGGCCTCGTTCAGCAGTGCCGAGACCTTTTCTTGGAGTTGCGGCGTGGCGCGGGAGGGAGCTGGCGTAAACACATCCGGGGTCGCGACGGCGGGAATCGGCTCATGGGCCACTAAGGGACGGCTGAGAATCACATTTAGATCGAAGAGCGCTTCGCGCTCGAGGGCCTTCGTCACCTCGTCGCTGGCCTGCTCCAGCATAAGTTTGTCTTTTTTGGCGAACGTCGCGTTGTCTTTTCGGCCGATGACGAGGAACCCATAGGTTCGCTGACGATGACGCAGAGGAATACTCAGGAGCGATTTGGTCCCCGGCGACACGAGCCGCAGCCTGGCTGTGCGGGAGGGTTCTGATTCATCGGACGCCGGGACCGATGTCAACATCGTGCGTGACGACAGGGTGCGCAGAATGGCCTGTACGTCCCGAGGAGTAAATCCTCGAGTCACGTGCCCCGTCAGCGGCCCCTGTTCCTGATGGATGATGGCGGCCAAGGCGGCATCGACCGGCAATCCATTGATCACCGACGTGAGCGTACGTTGCAGGTGTGTTTCGGCGGCACTCTTGGCCGGTTCAACTGGAGGTGTCATGGATCCTTACAAAAAGTGGTCGCATTGTAGCAGCGCCTTGAAGGTAACTCAACACATGCCTGATTCGTACAGGCGGTGTCGATTCTATGGGAGGCGGCATGCGGCAGCAAAGTGATCAGCGCGGATTGAGGATTTTGGGAGGACGTGAGGACGGCGGTGGCACGTGGACGGTCGCACGCTCGAAGCCGACGACCAGATTCAGGATGGTCGTGACGAGGCTGATGACAATGGCGCCACCCGCCGACGGCCAGAATCCGGCCACCGTAAACCCTTTCACAAGATAGGCGGTGACCTGAAGGAGGAGCGCGTTGATCACGACCATGAACAGTCCTAACGACACCATGATCAGCGGCAGGGAAAGCAGATAGAGAACGGGCCGCAAGACGGCATTCAAGAAGGTCAGCACAAGGACCGCCGCCAGCCCGGCGGTGAAGCTCTGCGATTCGATGCCGGGCACGACGGTCACGGCTAGAAACACGGCCACCCCTGTAACAGCGATCCGTGTCACCAGCGGAGAGAGACCCTCGCCGGCCGCGGTCATCCTGGTGCGTTGAACCTCGAACACAGGCATGGCGGTTTACTTGGTTCCCTTCGGTTTCGGACTGGAATACTGCACCTCGGTGGCGATGATGACATTCCCTTCCGTCATGACCTCAATGACCACGCGGTCCCCTGCTTCGGGACGCCCACTCGGCCGTTTCAACATCTTCGAGCTGAAGGTGGTTTTGTCGGTCAAGTTGACGGACACGGAGGCGCCCTTCGGTGTTTTGACCTCGATATGGGTGGCGTCAATCGTGACCACGGTACCCAGCACATGCTGCCCGGTCCCGTGGGCCATCGCCCATGCAGGACAGAGCACCAGCATCAACACGAGAATCGCACATCGTACGTAACTCAAAGAATGCTCCTTTCCAGGCCGGCTCAATGGCGATGGATGGGCCCCCCAGGGACGCTTTCGTCGTCACCTTGGAGGAATCGTTCAAAGGTGGCCTCTTCCTCCGACTCAATCTTGGTTTTAGGATTCAACGTTTTCATTTCCTCCAGGTCTTCCTGTGTGAGACGCGGAAGATGTCGGATAAAATGTACGAGCTTCCAGCTATCGGTATCTTTGGAAGGGTCAGCCGTTCCCCAGCCTGGCATTGCGGTGAACCGGATGCCGTTTTGAATGATAAAGAACAGCTCTCCATCCGACATGTCCTGGGTATCGGCCAGTCGAAGATCGGGAGACTTTGGATACACATTTCTCCCGATGGGCGTCTGGCCGTCGCCGCTATTCCCGTGGCAGACCGCGCAGTGATCGGCGAAGTGCGCGCGCGCTTCTTTCAATAAATCATGCGTCAAGGGAACGGGATTGCGCAGATTTCGGTTTTCCAGCGGAATAGCCAGGTACCGCAGCTGTCGGGCCACGAACACTTCAAGCCAGTGGGGTTCCGCCTTGGCGCTGAAGCCGGTCGAGAATGATTGATACCCAAACCAGCCGAATAGTCCGAAGACCACCAACAAGATGATGACCAGGAACGCCACAAACTTACGCATGCCCGCCTTTCCGAGAAAAAGCCCAGTCCTTAGACACTATACAAGTTCGTTCGAATGAATGCCACAGTATGCCGGGCGTTGGATGCATGCATCGCCTTCGGCTACTTACAGCGTCTGCCGATCGACCAAGCGCAACACCAGCAGCATGGTAACGGGAATATACATCAAGAGACCGGTTGTGCCTTGAAGAGATTCCCCGATCCAGAACGTGACCGCCAGGTTGAAGGCCAGCACTCCATAGTAAAGCCCGCAGCCAAGCAGAATTCTGGCGGTCGTGGACCCATGATGATCCGGAATGAGGACTCGAAGTCTTCGGTCTATCGGAAAATAGATCAAGAGCGACAGCGCGCCGACCACCGCCCAACCGATGTAGTTCGCGATCGGCACTCCGAAATGCACGCCCGGTTCCGGGTAATAATAGATCTTGCCCAGAAACCACCGGTCTCCGCGCAACGCCACCGGATCGATCACCATGTCGATGAAGGCGAAAAACAGCACAGTCAGCAGAAAGACGGGCCATGACGTGCGGGAGCCGGGATCGAATTTGAGTACAGGCATGGCAAGAGGCGACGAGACACGCTGATCACGGACACCCGGAAGCGTAAAAATCAAGGCCAGGCAATAGCTCGCATAGAGAAGGAACGAGAAGGACAGGGAATCCATGAACGGGATGTTTGACAGGTAGAGCTCCTGTCCGACCGTCGAGCCGGTGTAGTGGTACCACCCGAAGGGAATTCCGTTTCGGGTCGACGAGAATTCGCACAGGAAGGCGGTGATCCAACTGATAAGCCAGAACCGCCAGGCCCGTGGCCAGCCGAGCAGCTTGATCGACGAGAAAAGAAATGCCGCGAGAAAGATAAAGACATAGGGACGGAAGAGGATGGTCGCGCCGAGAAGAGATAGCGCGTCCATCAATGATGAATGATGAATGTTGAATGTTGAATGAAGAGAATTCGAAATCTTGAATGAATCTGTCCGCTGCTCAATTCATCATTCATAATTCAAAACTCAGCATTCGGCGCGGCACTCTCGTCGTTCATGCATACCCGTGCGACCTGAACCATCGCACCGCTTTTTCGAGCGCCACTTCCACCGGCGTCTGTGGGAGGCCGAGTTCCCTGACGGCCTTGCTGCAATCGTAATGCATCTTGTACTTGGCCATTCTGATACCTTCCAGAGGAATGCGCGGCGGGATATTCGTGAACCTGGCCATCCATTCATTGAGATGAGCCAACGGCAGGATTGCCAGACGAGGCAGCTTGATGCGCGGCGCATTGACGCCGGTCAGCCGGCTCAGGATCTCGAAGACTTCGCGCAGCATCAGGTTTGTGTTTCCCAAGATATAACGCTCACCGATCCGGCCCTTCTCCATGGCCAAGAGATGACCGGCCGCCACATCATCGACATCGACCAGATTCATACCGGTTTCAATATAGGCCGGCATGCGCCCCTTCATGAAATCGACAACCACCTGTCCGGTCGGTGTCGGTTTGACGTCTCCTTCTCCGACCGGCGCGCTTGGATTGACGATCACGACGGGGAGTCCTTCGCGGGAAAGTTTCAAGACCTCTTGCTCCGCGAGATATTTGGAACGTTTGTAATGGCCGGCCATCTGGTCCAGCGACACAGGAGTCGTCTCCGTGCCGACGCCGCCGTCCGGCGGAAGGCCGATAGCCCCGATCGTACTGCAATAGACGGTCCGTTCGAGACCGAGGTCGCGTGCGGCCTCTAACACATTGCGGGTGCCTGCGACATTGACGTCATAAAAAATGGAGGGATCCTTTGCCCAGAGTGCGTAGTGTGCGGCGACGTGGTAGAGCTGACGACACCCCTGGAGCGCCCGCACGAGCGAGCCGCGGTTTCGAAGGTCGCCTTCAACGTGTTCCACCGGCAGGCCGGTGAGATTGCGGACGTCGCTTCCATTTCGCGCGATCACCCGGACATCGATTCCGGCCTTCACCAACGCGCGGACGACTGCGCCACCAATAAAGCCGGAGGCACCGGTCACGAGAACCTTCATGCCGAAGGGAGCTTATAGCTTATAGCAAATAGCTGATGGCACGGAGGAGGAAGCGAGGAGCTTATAGCCGATAGCATATGGTCAAGACTCGGAGGAAACGAACGTCGCATGATGCCTGTTGCCTCCTGTTATCAGCCATAAGCTTCTTCGCCTCCGTGCTCGTGCCATACGCCATAGGCTATCAGCTCTGCTAGCTCCGGCGATTTGAGATGTACCGCGCAAGTTCACGGAGCGGGTCGGCAGACGGGCCAAAGGCTGACAGACGGTTGGTCGCACGGCTCACACACTCGTCGGCGAGCGTCCGGGCTCCCTCCACTCCATAAAAGGTCGGGTAGGTTTTCTTCCCGCGTTGTGCGTCCGTATTGGGATTTTTCCCCAATTCTTCGCGCGTACCGGTGACGTTCAACACATCGTCTGCAATCTGAAAGGCCAGGCCGATGTCTTCGGCATATGCGGTCAAACTGTCCAATTGGGACGCCGTGGCGTCGGCGGTGATGGCCCCCATGCGGACTGCGGCTCTAATCAACATGCCGGTTTTATGTTTATGAATCGATTGCAACGTCGCGAGGTCGATGTCTTTGTTCTCCGCTTGGATATCCAGCACCTGACCTCCGACCATGCCTCGATTGCCGGACCCTAGAGCAAGTTCCTGGATAAGTTGCACCTGGTGAGAGGCATTCACCGAACCGTTCATCGAGCCGGCCCGGCTACACAACTCGAATGCCATCGTCAGAAGCGCGTCTCCGGCCAAAATGGCCATCGCTTCACCATAGACCTTGTGATTGGTTGGTTTCCCTCGGCGGAAATCATCGTTGTCCATGGCCGGAAGATCGTCGTGGATGAGCGAATAGGTGTGAATCAGTTCCAGTGACGAGGCGATCGGAAGGATCGCCGGCCCGAGATCTCCAACCGCTTCTGCGGCCGCAATCGCCAGGATAGGCCTGACCCGTTTCCCGCCCGCGAAGAGGCTGTAGCGCATACTTTCGTGAAGCGTGACCGGAGGCTGATCAGCACCGGGGATCACCGATTGGAGATAGCCGTCGACATCCTCGCGTTTCCGCTCGAGATAATCTTGGATATTCATCCGGGATGGAGGCGCCTGGCTGAGAGGATTCATGTCGATTGAGTTAAGCAGGTTGTTGAAAAAAATCGGCGCCTCTGACCACACTGAGATGTTGGAGTCAGAGAAAGCCTACAGAGGTTCCACAGGATGGTCAAAAAGGTCGTCCAGCAAGGCCGCAGTGAGAGAAGAGGCGAAGCGTACTCTGAGCCGTACATTGAGCCTCTGAGCGATGCGAGAACGAAGCTGGAGGCCTTTTTCAACATCCTGTTAGGAGTGAGTGGAAATCCGTATCCATGCGAGACTAGCAAATGGATTTGAGGAGTGTCAAACAAGAGGGGAGGGCTGCCTGTTGGTCTCCTGAAGACACCGCCGGCTCACCGTCTCGCCGGCGTCGGCAAGCCTAAGACACTGGGCACTTACCGACT
>DAISKX010000210.1:0-6700 GCA_036820725.1 Nitrospiraceae bacterium | reverse complement strand
AGTCCGAACGAGTAGGAAACCTGTTCTTCGAGACGCTCACGATCACCTGCGCCCACCCCCGCAATCAACGCATCGGAGTGAACGTATCTTATTCTCATCGCTCGTACGCAGAACATCGGGACCCACAGTTTGTCGAGAAAGCATCCAGGCTACTGCAAAGCATCGAATTCAATGACCTGTAGCGAGCAGTGCACGCGATGACATCAGTTCATCGACCGACGAATCGGAGGTGTCGACACTGCAGTGGACGTGAGTAGGCTCAAGAGAGGACTCTGTGCAGAACGATGAGCAGGCGATTCGTGACTTGATCGCATCCTGGCTGCTCGTCACAGCAGACGGTGACTTGAATCGAGTCGTAAGCCTTATGGCAGAAGATGTCGTGTTCCTTGTTTCCGGGCAGCCACCCATGACCGACAAGTCGGCATTTGCTGAAAGTTTCAAGGCTGCCGCGGCGAAGTTCCACTTAGAAACGACCAGCCACATTCGGGAGATTTGCGTGTCCGGAGAGTTGGCCTATCGGTTGTGTGAATGTGTGGGAAACGAGGACATGGTCGTGCTGGTTAATGGTTCTGGGACAAGGGATAGACCCACGGGGCCTTGTATTTTCCGACAATTCGCGCCATCCTCGAACACATTTCAGTCGAGTACTGTGGCGGCGTTATCGAGTAGACGACATGGACAGTCCACACATCTCGAAGTCTGATGCCGCTGTGAAACAACTCGCTCCTTGCCCATCAAGTCCTAACTGCGTCTCGACCCAGGTCCAAGACCAGGAACACCTGATTGCACCGTTTCGTTATCAGATGGGCAGGGCGGAAGCGAAGAAAGCGCTGCAGGAAATCGTTCGGTCGTTGCCTCGCACAAACCTCGTCGAGGAGAACGAGACCTATCTGCATTACGAATTCACAAGCCTATTACTCCGATTCGTCGACGATGTCGAGTTTCTGTTCGACGATGAGACGAAGACGATACACTTCCGGTCTGCCTCTCGGACCGGTTATAGCGATCTCGGAGTGAATCGTCGACGGATGGAGGAGATCCGGAAACTTGCCGAAGGAAAGCTCTAGGGCCTGAGGCTGCAAGCCCAAAGGACCGGGACCTACAGGGTCTCGGTGCAATCGGTCTCAGAAAAACATTCTTCTCGAGCCACATTGATTCCAGGCAGCTCAGTGTCTGCAAGTTGTGATGTGTTGTGCCGCGATGGAATTTGGACTAGGCTCACCGACTAGCGGACAATGCGTGAGCCCGCCGTTCATGTCAGGCGAGGTCGCCCATTTCCACGGAAAGATGGACCGTCTCTTCGTGTGCACACAGGTTGGCAAAGGTCAGCCGGAGGAGGTGTCGCGATGTGGCGAACATCGATTCTCACTGCCGTGATACTTGGCATGACAACAGCGGGATGGTCGGTATCTTCATACAGCCAGACTGTATCGACGGCAAAGGTCTGTGGCTTTCTACCGACTGCAGAGCTCGAAGCACACTTCGGCACAAAGGCGAGCGTCATTCGCGGGTCCGACACCTCGTCGGTGTCGATGTGTTCGGCGGATTTTCAGGACCGCAAGCATGGAGCTGATCTGATGAGCCAGCCGCAGGGACCGGTCTCTCTGGACGTGGAGCAACGACTGGCTGCTCTCAGGCAACAACTCGAACGAAGAGGATCGCAGATCAAGAGTTTCAGTTCGGTTGCCTGCTTCACCGATCACATCGACATCGGTGAGACCAGGCTGTCCACGACGGCATGTTTTCAGACGTCAGGCGGATACCTCAGTTTATCGCTGCGCAGCGAAGACCCGAAGCATCTCAGCTTCGCGGCGGTCAAGCGGTTATTGGAGAAGGCGGCTGCGAGGCGGAAATAGCCTCGTATCACCCTTGATGAGTTCGCCCGATCATGTCTTGTAAAGGTGACTCCTGCTCAATTGAACGTGAACGAGGGTTCTTGGATGCTAGACGTTAGTTGTGAACGTTTCGCGTCTTGATCAACATCGGACAGCTCCATGATTACCGTTGCAACGCACAAGCGTAAGTTCTTTACGGCCTATTTAGCATTGCATTAGGGGTGTGCTTTGGTCAGTATTAACCACACAAAGAAGCGGATATGACGAGGATGAGCGTGTCCGCTATGAGACTAAAAAAGACTCACACACACCCGCGTTCGGCTGTGGCATAATACGTGATGGCTCTGCAAGTGGGAGACATTCTTCTCAGAAGACACTATAATCCAATCCTGCTTATGAAACGATTCTCCAGCAGCGTATTTCTGTTCTTCTTCGCAATCCTCTGCACAGCTTGTGTCTCGGTCAAGGTGGATCCGCTGATTGAAGAGACCTTTGAACCCCGGCCCGGAAGCGAACCGGTGACGACGCTCGCGCGCGAGCCGGACGACGGACATGTGCAAATCGCGCGCATCATCGCGACGAGCGAGCATGTCAGTGAGGACACCCTTCGCGAGCGAATTCTTTCCCGCGCCAAAGAGCTGGGCGCAGATGCAGTGATTTTGGGCAAAACTGATGTCCGTCATTACTACGGACCGGGGCCGAGTTACCAGTCTACCGCCGGTCCCGCCGGAATGAGCACAAACCCGTTCAGCGGTGGCGGATACTGGAACCCGTTCCGGATGGATGCCTGGAGTTTTATCCAGGGGGCCGGCGGGGGAGAGACCTGGATGATGCACTTGTCCGGCGTGGCGATCCGATACATGACCGAAGAAGAGCAACAAGCCCTCAAGAACAATCGACCGCCCGAACGCTAGCCCCATTCGAGATCGATGTCATTTCCGCTGGAAGAGCGGCCAGAGACTCAACTCGAGCTGGCTGGGTTGAGGCGTACGTTGGAATGGAGCCAGATTCAGCGCGAACAACTGCTCGATCGGTTGGATTTATTGCGACTCGAAAATCAGCGTCTCCTGGAGCGTGTGGATGAATTGGAACGGCAGGTGGCTGAATTGAAACAGCAACAGCCTCTGTTCTAAGAAGATAAGAGCATATGGCCGATGGCGTGTAGCTGAAGATTAAGAGCTTATGGCCCATAGCATATAGCTGATGGCAGGAAGTCAACGGTTGAAGGCCGATCGTTTTACTTCTTTCATATAGTGAGCTACAAGCTATTAGCTATAAGCTCCCGGCCTAATCCATGTGTCATACGCTATCAGCTTTGGTAATTCCATGAAACAACACATCAAACATCAAGAAGATCTGCGCTGGCTGATCGCCCATACGGACGGCTTCCGCGGGGGATATATTACCGATCTCCAGATGTCCAAAAAGCGGCTGCTGGACGAAGACTCTGGCAATCAGGTGTTTGTGGGAACGACGGTGACGGTGGTGATCCGGTATTCGACGCGCGATATGGTTCGTGTGGCGAGATTGGCGATGAACGGGGTGTCCGATTTTTCCATCCTGGAGCAGGAAGGCAGCGACTGCTCTTCGCTCGCGGTGATTCACGCGGAAATGACGGAGGACCGGCTGCGGTTTTGGTTCGACCCGCAAGGCACGCTCTATGTCGTGTGTGAAGAGGCGGTCTTTGAAGAAATTTCCTCCCCCTGCAGCGAACGCGAAACCGCTCGAGCCTTTGCCCAGTGGACGTTTCAGACCGAAGAAGGCCATGCGCCTGCTGTTGAGTGGCTATTGACCCATTTGGACGAAGCCGGGCTCCCCTGTACATGGCGAGCGGGACGCGCTAAATCACGACGCAGTTCAGTGATCAGATGGGAAGGTGAACTCTTGCCGTCGTGGGCAGAGCCTGGAGGTCGGACCCCTTCCATTCAGGTAGTCACCTATGGACCGGTTCACGGGTCGGGCTTTGGAATGACTCTTCGCGCGCCCGAGACACCGAACCGCGACTGTGGCCGGATTCTAAGCTTGGTCGCCGATCTCATCGCACGCACCTACACCGGGACCTGCCTGGTGGGAGAATCCTTCTTTTCGCGGGATGAGTGGCTGAACTGGAAATCCTTGGAGAGCGCCCGTCAGGTGAGGTAAAGAAACCGAGCTTTTGCCCGTCAGCTAGCGTGTCCGTTCCTGCCGTTTCCGTTCCTATTCACTTCAGACTTGTGATTCACGCATTCCACCAGGTGCCAGAACTTCAACGGATTGACCTTTTCCTTGCGCGATACCTGCAGTTCCGTGCCCTCAAGCACGGTATGGAGCGCCAGGTCGGTGCGGAACCCGATATGTTTGCAAAGCGGGGATATGACCTTCTCGACGGCTGCGATCAGCTTGTTCCCATTGCTGAAGTGATTCAACATGATGATTCGTCCGCCGGGTTTGCAGACCCGGATCATTTCATTGACGACTTTCCGATAGTCGGGCACCGCTGTGACCACGTAGGCCGCCATTACCGTATCAAAGGTGTCATCCGCAAATTCCATGTGGCCGGCATCCATAAGCATGAGTCGTACGTGATCCAAGTGGTATCGGGCTTGCCGATACCTCGCCTTGGCGAGCATGCCCGGTGATAAGTCGATACCGGTGACTTCGCAATTCTTAGGATAAAACGCGAGTGCGATTCCCGTTCCAACCCCGACTTCCAGAATCTGCTCGTGCGGCCTGATGCGCAGATTCCGTACGGCGGACTCGCGCGATTCGTGGAAAATTTTCCCGAAGATGTGATCGTAGACGCCCGAATAATTTGTATAGACACGCTCGACTTTCGCAATATCCATCGCACCTCCGCGGCTCCACGCTCCGGTTCCTGCACACCCCTATGGTGCAGGATAATGAGCAGTGTAGCGTGGGGAATGTATATGAAGGCGGGAAACCAAAACAAGTGGAAAAAACGCGCCCGCCCGAACCTAGCTGATCGTAATGTAGCCAATGCACCAGATCTAGTCAACTGGTGGCCCTGGAATTCCGTCGCCGATTCCCTGCCCTTGATTCTCGAATCGGCCTGTGGGAAGTTCTCGCATGATCCTCGCCGGCGCGTTTGCGGTGCTCCTTTTTCTGATTCTCGTCGTGGGGGATTGGCTGTATTTTGTGCAGCTATCTCCGGACGCCGGTCGCTATGGGTGCACGATTGCACGGGCTCAGGAGCGTGTCGTCGAGGTCACGCTTGAACAGGTGCAGGGTCGATTCGATCCGAACGGCGTGCTTGTGCTGCCTCACGGCATGGCTCGGTATTTTCCCGATGTCCGCCGCATAGTGATCCGTCCTAAATATCGTCTGTTCTCTACGGGATTTCGGACGGCGTGGCCGTTGAAAGGGGCCATTGAGTTGGCCCCGGAAGCGACCGGATTTCGTGTGATGTACTTCAAGCGAATTCCTTGGTCGTCGGCGATCATCACAATGATCTGGTTTCTCCTCGTGGGACTTGGCACGATCGGCTTTGTCGTGAGCTTCCTGGTCCAGGGAGGGCTTGCATCCTTGGGAGGGGTTCTGCTCGGAGTCGGTGTGATCGCGCTCGGGCTGCTCGTCCTGGCTTTTGGCTTGTTGACGATTACATTCGCTTACCGGCTGGAAGATAGTCGCTTGACCCAAGTGTATCAGGAGCTACGGAACGCGCTAGCCTGGTCCAAAGCGCCGAGCTAGCCCACACGGCCAGGCGTGACACAGCGGCGTGTCAGCGGTTGGAGTAGAAGCCTTCATGAATAATGTGGGCTAATTTCGGGGGAGATAGAGATCAAGCAAGGTGTCGAACTCTTCGGGTAGCTCCAGTGCCCGACGATCCCGCGCCAATCCTGCAATAATCCCGCGGTGCTTCTGCGAGAGTCCCGACTCGACAAACGCTTTTCGATAGTATGCCCATCGTAAGGTAGGATCAGCAGCGAGTTGCCGTAACTCCTCGGCCGGTATTGTCTTGAGGATGGTCGTGAGTAGCACGAGCGCTTTTTCAACGCTGTGGTAGGGCGGTGCGAGCTTGAGCCGGCTATAGAATAATTGGAGATGCCGGCGGAATTCATCCCGCAACAGGGCGTCCGGCGCATCTTGTACAACCATAGGGAGATCTCAATATAAGAGTTGATCGCGAATGGCGTATGGCACATGCAAGGAAGCGAAGAGCTTATAGTACGCAATCATCAAATCATGTTTTGTCCAGGTCTGTAATTCAGAAACAGGAGTTGATTGCCTTGAGGCGTGATCTCCACACCGGTAGCCGAAGCATTGTCGATCCTCATCCGGCGCAATGGAGCGATATCCGTCTGTAGATAATGAGCGACAATGGTTCTGATGACGTCGGCGTGAGAGACGAAGACCCAATGCCCGTCCGTGTCGATCGTTCGTATGTCTTCGATGGCCGAGATCGCTCGCTGCTGGACTTCGTGCAACGTCTCGCCGCCCGGGGGACGGGCTTCATGTGGTCTGGTGTACCAGTCACGCTTCGCCGGATCGTCCGCCAGTTCGTGCCAAAATCGATTCATCCATTCCCCCACCCCGATCTCACTGAGCCCGGGGGCCATCGTCATGCTTACCTGACATGCCTCCCCCAAGATGTGCGCGGTCTGTATGGCTCGCAACACCGGACTGCTGTAGAGCCCGGCAATCTTCGCATGGCGCAGTACTGACGCCAACTGCCGCACCTGCCGTTCACCGGCCTGATTCAGGGGAATCGGTTGATGGCCCATCACCTGCCCGGAGCGGTTCCAGTCGGTTTCTCCGTGTCTGACTAATAAACAAATCGGCATGTGATGTCTAGCTCGAATTATTCATGAGGTCCACGACGCGAAGAATAATGCACGTCACGTTTGTGAACGGGCGCGAGGTCCGCG
>DAISKX010000209.1:0-6706 GCA_036820725.1 Nitrospiraceae bacterium | reverse complement strand
GGTCTAAGGTGAGTTGCTTGCCCCGGCTTTTTTCCACGGCATCGAGCAGTTCAGTCTTCGTGGAGATATCTTTCTCGTTCACTCGAAAAATTCGATCGCCCACCTTGAGTCCGGCCATTTCGGCCGGAGAGTTCGGCATCAGCGCTTCGATGTCCGGGCTCAGGTCACGGAACGTGGGGACGAACAGGGGCGCGCCGGTCGCCAACCAGCCGCTAAAGATCAGGTACGCCAGGATGAAGTTGAATCCCGGACCGGCAGCCACGATGAGCGTTTTCCCCCACAGCGATTGATGCGCAAATGAACGACGCTGCTCTTCTGAAGTTGACGCCTCTTGCTCATCTTCCCCGAACAGTTTCACATAGCCGCCCAGCGGAACGGCCGACAACAGATATTCGGTTTCTCCTATCTGGCGGCCGAAGAGTTTGGGTCCGAACCCTAAGGAAAATTTCAGCACCTTTACACCCACCCATCGGGCAGCCAGGAAATGGCCGAGCTCGTGGAAGGCGACCAGTACGCCCAGTACAACCAGAAACCACCAGGCTTTCTGCATCAGGACCCAGACTGTATCGGGGGACCAGGTGAAGGCATTCAACACGGGATGTACTCCTTAGAAATAATTAACGAGCCAGGGCGTGAACCAATGACTCGGCTTTTTCGCGGGCGGAACGATCCGCCTCCAGCGCTGGCCCGAGGCTGTCGAACTCATGGGGCGTATGCGCCTCCATGGTGGATTGGATAATGTCGGGAATGTCGACGAAGCGGATGCCGCCATGGAGGAAGGCTTCGACGGCGATTTCGTTGGCGGCATTCATGGTGGCCGGCATGGTTCCTCCAATGCGGAGTGCCTCGTAGCCGAGACGCAGGCAGGGGAATCGATCATGATCGGGCTTGAAAAAGGTCAGCCGGCCAATTTCAGCGAGGTCGAGCGAGGGCAGAGCCAGAGGCATTCGCTCAGGGTATCGCATGGCATACGAAATCGGTGTACGCATATCGGGAAGCCCGAGTTGGGCGATGACGGATCGATCAGTGTATTCTACCAGAGAGTGAATGATACTTTCACGGTGGATCAAGACGTCGATCTGCGTTTCCGGAATATCGAACAGCCAGCGGGCTTCAATGATTTCCAATCCCTTGTTCATCAGGGTTGCCGAGTCAATGGTGATCTTCTCGCCCATTTTCCAATTCGGATGTTGCAGGGCGCGTTCCGGGGTGACATCGGCGAGTTGCGCGCGCGAGAAATCCCAGAGCGGACCGCCTGAGGCCGTGAGAATCACGCGGTGAATGTCCTGGCGGCGGTGTCCTTCCATCGATTGAAAGATCGCGCTGTGTTCGCTGTCGACCGGAAAAATTCGGACCCCGTGTTTACAGGCTTCGGCCTGCATCAACTTTCCCGCCATCACCATCGGTTCCTTGTTGGCCAACGCAATGTGCTTTCCGGATGTAATCGCGGCTAATGTCGGGACCAATCCTGCCGCGCCCACAATCGATGAGATAACCAGCTCTGCTTCAGACGCCTGCGCGACGCGGGTGATGCCGTCCATTCCTCCCAGCACCTCTACATCGGTTCCGGTGACCCGTTGTCGCAGCTTTGCCGCAGCCGCGTCGTGTGCCAGTGCCACCATGCGAGGGCGATATTTCAGCACTTGTTCCTCGAGTTTCTCGTCGTTCGAGCCGGCGGTCAGGCCGATGACATGAAACTCGTCAGGAAAGCGATCGACGATATCAAGGGTGTTTGTCCCGATCGACCCGGTGGATCCAAGAATCACAATGTTCTTCATGTCAATCCTCGTAGACCTCAGATGAATGTCGCCCGCTCATGCGCCTTTGACCAGGTTCACATAGTAGTAAAAGCAGGGAGCCGTGAACAAGAGGCTATCGAGACGGTCAAGCATGCCGCCGTGTCCCGGGATCAAGGCGCCTGAATCTTTGGCCGCTACACTCCGTTTCATGGCGGATTCCGCGAGATCACCCAACACTCCGGCGACGGTGAGCAAGACGCCCAGGATGATACAGTCGATGATCGAAAAGGACGGCAAAAACCAGAATCGTGACGCAATGGCCAGCCCAAGTGCCAGAATCAATCCGCCCGCCAGACCTTCAATCGTTTTCTTCGGGCTGACAATCGGAGCAAGTGGATGGCGCCCGAACATCTTGCCGGCCAAATAGGCCCCTGTATCTCCTGCCCATGTGACCAACACGACAAAAAATATCAAAAACTCACCCTCTGGAAGAGCACGCGTGAAGAGCAGACAGCTCAACGTGAGTCCGATATACAGCACTCCGGTCACGAGCATGCCACTTTGCATCGCGGCACGACGGAGATCGAGCTGCGATGCGAGGGGAAGACAGGCAGCGATGAGCACCGTTAGGAGCAGCACGACGCGATCGGAAACCAAGGTTGGCCACTGGGCGCTGCAGAGGAGTGAGGCGGTGGCCGTGCACCCGATTGCCATTCCAAGCGGCCACCGACCTTCCAACGAGAAGAGCCGGTAGAATTCTCCGATTGCCAGCAGTCCTGCCACAGTGACCAATCCAAAGAAGGCAACAGGCGGAAAATAACGAACCAAAAGATAGAATATCGGCACAAACAGCACCGTGGCCAGGATGCGACGCATGGCCTCCTGACGGCCGGATGTCACTCGGCCGGGGTGTGTGTCTGCAAGGTGGCACCCGAGGTCTCCTGATTTCACGATATGAGCTTATGACGACACGGTACTCAAGACTCGGCCGAATCTCCGCTCGCGCCGCTGATACTCGAGCAACGCGACCAGCGCCTCGCGCCGGCGGAAATCAGGCCAGAGGGTAGGAGTGAAATACAACTCGGTATAGGCAAGCTGCCAGAGCAAGAAATTACTGATGCGTGTTTCTCCGCTCGTTCGGATGAGCAAATCGGGATCGGGAAGGTCGTGCGTGTAAAGAGCCTGCTGGAGCAATGTTTCGTCGATTCGATCCGGTTCAAGAGACCCGTCCTTGACTTGGTGAGCCAGATGACGAGCCGCATCCACGAGTTCGGCCCGTCCACCATAGCTCAGTGCCACTGCCAGCGTCATCTTTTCGAGCCGGGCCGTCTCTTGTTCTGTCGCTCGTACCCAACGTAAGGCGGACGCGGGAAGAGAGTCCACACGTCCGATCGCTCGAAATCGTACTCCCTGTTCAACCAGGCTGGACCGTTCCGTCGACAAATAGTGCTCGAGAAGCCCCATTAAAGCCCTAATTTCAGGCGCCGGCCGTTTCCAATTTTCTTGCGAGAATGCATAGATGGTCAGCACCTTGATACCAAGCTCGAGCGAGAGACTGATCAAATCGCGGACAGACTTGATGCCTTCCTGATGGCCTTTGATGCGAGGGAGTCCCTGCTGTTCCGCCCATCTCCCGTTCCCGTCCATGATGACGGCCAAATGCTTGGGGAGAAGGTCCGGGTCAAGTTTGGAAAGCAGATCCGAATCTGAGGTATGCTCAGCTTCGTTCGATCGAGAATGCGTCATGGACAGGAGTCACTACCCTTTCGCAGATATCTTCCGGTAGGTGAGGCCAGTCTACCGGCGGGGTTAGGAAAAGTCAAACGGTTTTCCCGTATTTCCCTTTGAATTGCCAGAGGTTGAGCGTGTGGCGCATTGCGCCGCAAGAAATGAATACGTTATACTCCGACTTCTTACCGATCACGATAGACAAAGGGTACTTATGTCACCACAAGAAACAGGAACGCTCAGCCGTTTTGGAATTTCCGAAGGAGAAGTTGCCCATGCGCTCGGCCGTGTCAAGGTGCGGGATGTGGATTACGCCGACCTTTATTTCGAATACTGTCAAAGCGATTCCGTGTCCATGGAGGAAGGGATCGTCAAGCGCGCGGCTAAAAATATCGGCCAAGGGGTCGGCGTCCGTGCCATTTCCGGTGAAAAAACCGGGTTTGCCTATTCGGACGAGCTGACCAAGAGAGATTTGGAAATTGCCGCTGATACAGCCAGGTACATCGCAAATTCTCCCAGCGGAGAGACTCCGGTGGCGGTCACGCATCGCTCCGCTCCGGCCCATGACCTTTATCCCCATGAACGGATGCACATCGAAGTCACAACCCCGGATCGGGTGGCCTTGTTGAATGCAATCGATGCTGAAGCCAGACGGTACGACTCGCGAATTAAGAACGTCATGGCTTCGTTTAATACCGAATACAAGATTGTGGTCGTGGTGACGTCTGACGGAAAGATGGTCAGCGATGTCCAGCCCCTCTCGAGGTTGCAAGTGACGTGTATTGCGGATGAGAACGGGAACCGACAGATCGGGACGTTCGGTGGTGGGGGCCGGGTCGGGTTGCAATACTTTCAGGAGAGTGATCGATACCTCAACTATGCAAGGCAAGCTGCGCGAGAGGCCATTTTGAATCTCAGTGCCGTCGACGCCCCGGCGGGGGTCATGCCGGTTGTATTGAGCGGCGGATGGCCGGGCATCCTGCTTCATGAAGCGATCGGCCACGGTCTCGAGGCGGATTTTAATCGCAAGAAGACATCAGCCTTCTCCAATCTGGTCGGTAAGAGGGTGGCTTCAGATGTCTGTACGATCGTCGACGACGGCACGCTGCCATTTCGCCGCGGATCGTTGAATATGGATGATGAAGGCACACCGACGGGCCGAACCGTGTTGATCGAGCACGGGATTCTGCGCGGATATATTACCGACAAGATGAATGCGCGGTTATTGGGAATTCCGCTGACCGGCAATGGACGGCGTGAAAGTTATCAAAGTGTCGTCCTTCCGCGGATGACCAATACGTTTATGTTGGCAGGAGAGTCCGATCCGGCGGATATCATCAGGTCGGTCAAACGCGGCCTCTACGCCGTGACATTCGGTGGCGGGCAGGTGGACATCACGAATGGGAAATTTGTCTTTTCAGCCAGCGAGGCCTATCTGATTGAGGACGGCCAGGTGACCAGGCCGGTGAAAGGGGCGACGTTGATCGGGAGCGGGCCGGAGATTCTGACCAAGGTGTCGATGGTCGGTCACGATCTCAAGTTGGACGAAGGCATTGGGACGTGCGGCAAGGAAGGGCAATCGGTCCCCGTCGGAGTTGGACTACCTACGATTCGCATCGACGAAATCACCGTGGGCGGGACGCAGGCATGACCACTTTTATTCCGACTCACGATTCGTTTGCCGATCTGGCGCAAGACATGTTGGCCCGTGCGAAGCAACGCGGAGCGAGTGAAGCAGACGTGATTGTGGCCAATGGGGAAACATTATCGGTCCAGGTCCGCATGGATGCCGTCGATCGACTCACGAAGGCCCGCGAAAAGCGGTTAGGGTTGCGCGTGTTCTTTGGCAAGCGATCGGCGAGTGCATCGACTTCCGATTTTTCCAAGCCGGCGCTGGAGGAATTCGTTGCGGACACATGTACACTGGCACAAGCAGTCGTCGAAGATCCCGTATCCGGATTGCCTGATCCGGCACAGATGGCGAGCGACTATCCGGATCTTGACATCTATGATTCCACCACGTTGCAGACGGAGCAACAGATCGACTTGGCCCGGCGTGGAGAAAGGTCGGCGTTGAAAGCCGACCCGCGTATTACGAATTCCGAGGGCGCCGATTTCGATTCTTCCTCGGGCCGCATGATACTCGGCACGAGCCATGGGTTTATCGGACAGTATTCGAGTAGCAGCTTCTCACTCGCCGTGTCGCCCATCGCGTCGGATCCCGAGACCGGCGCCATGCAGCGTGATTCCTGGTACGGCGTGCAGCGAAAATTTTCGAAATTGGAACAGCCGGAACGGATCGGTGAAGAAGCGGCGCGTCGCACTGTTCGTCGATTGGGAGCTCGCAAGGTATCGACCTGTAACGCACCGGTGATATTCGACCCTGAAGTGGCCGGCAGCCTGCTCGGCAACCTCTGCGGGGCCGCCTCCGGCTATGCTCTGTATAAAGGCGCCTCGTTTCTTACCGGACAGTTAGGCCAACGGCTCACTCCTGATTTCGTCACGATCTACGATGATGGACGCATGCCGGGTGGGCTGGGATCCCGTCCCTTCGACGGCGAGGGGTTACCGACGAGAAAAAATGTCGTCGTGGATCGGGGTATGCTGGCAAGCTATCTCTTGGATACCTACTCCGCGAAGAAGCTCAGCCTCACCTCGACGGGAAACGCGTCTCGAAGCGTCGGCGAAAGCCCTTCCGTCGGTCCGACGAATTTCTACTTGGTGCCGGGAACCGCGACGCCGCAGCAGATTGTCGGGTCGGTGAAGCGCGGTCTCTATGTCACGGATTTAATCGGCTTTGGTATCAACATGGTCACCGGGGACTATTCGCGGGGCGCGTCGGGGTTCTGGATTGAAAATGGGGAACTGGCGTATCCCGTGGAGGAGATCACCATTGCAGGCAATCTGAAGCGAATGTTTGCCAGCATCGAAATGATCGGCAATGACCTCGTCTTTCGAGGCCGGATCGCAAGTCCCACGATCAAACTTGCGGAGATGACGATAGCCGGCCAGTAACTCATTCGATGGAACGCGATCAAAGCGAAGGTTATGCCTGATATACGGTCGACCATGGTGGAATATCCAAGCGATGGCATCGCAATCCATGCCTATGTCGCGGCACCGTCAAAAACCGTGAAGTGTCCCGCATTGATTGTTGTTCAAGAGTGGTGGGGACTGAATGATCATATCAAGGACATTGCCCGGCGATTCGCGGCCGAAGGGGATGTCGTCGTCGCTCC
>DAISKX010000208.1:0-6721 GCA_036820725.1 Nitrospiraceae bacterium | reverse complement strand
TATCGGGATGTACCTGCGGTTGGAGTAGAAGCCTTCATGAATAATGCGGGCTAACTGAGCGCCATCATGCGGTCGAGGGCAATCTTGGCCCAGTATCGTTCATCGGACGGGACGACAATGTGATTCACGACATGTCCTTCGGCGAGATTTTCCATTGCCCAGCAGAGGTGCGGGGCATCGATGCGATACATGGTCGCGCACTGACAGACGGTCGAGGACAGGAAAAATACGCGCTTATCTGCCTGCTCACGCTTGAGGCGATTCACTAGATTCAGTTCGGTTCCCACGGCCCATGTCGTACCGGCCGGCGCCGCGCTGACGGTGCGAATGATGTACTCGGTGGACCCGACGAGATCGGCCTTGTTCACGACGTCTTCGTGACATTCCGGATGAACGATCACCTTCCCTTCCGGATACTGCTTCCGGAAATAATCCACGTGTGACGCTTGAAACATCTGATGCACGCTGCAGTGGCCCTTCCAGAGGATGAGGCGGGCTCGCTTGATCGCCTCGAGAGAATTCCCTCCGCGCGGCATAAACGGATCCCAAACAATCATCTGTTCGCGGGGAATGCCCATCTTGTTGGCCGTATTTCGGCCGAGGTGTTCATCCGGGAAAAACAAAATTTTCTCGCGGCGGGCCCACGACCACTCGATGACCGCCTTGGCGTTAGACGAGGTACAGGTAATGCCGCCATGTTCACCGCAGAAGGCCTTCAGCACGGCAGCAGAATTCACATACACGGCAGGCATCACGGTTTCCTCGACGGGGACCATGCGGCTCAGCGCATCCCAACACTGCTCCACCTGTTCGATAGCGGCCATGTCGGCCATCGAACACCCGGCCGCCATATCAGGGAGAATCACCGTCTGCTTGGATCGGCTGAGCACGTCGGCCGTTTCCGCCATGAAGTGGACGCCGCAGAACACCACATACGGTCGATCGGACCGTTCCTGCGCGATTTTAGCCAACAGGAGGGAATCCCCGCGAAACTCTGCATGTTGGATGACTTCATCGCGCTGGTAATTATGCCCGAGAACCATGACCCGATCGCCGAGCGTTTTCTTCGCGGCCATCGTGCGGGCGAACAATTCCTCCGGCGAGAACAGTTGATATTCAGTCACGGACTTGGGTAGTGTTTCAAGCATTGCCACGTTGGTCTCCTGCCTCACCGAGGAAACTGTAGCATATTCACAAGGGCATTACTGACATTCTACGATAGCCTCCAGACACAATCAATTCAGCTCCCCTCGCGCAAAGGCCCTATTCAGGGCCTGACTGTTCGGGCCAGAGGGAATGGGGCTTCCGCCAGCATTGACAAGCCATTCATTAGCTAGGTACCATCAGCATCGACAGCTAGGGGTGCCATCCGGCTGAGAGTCCGAACGAATCGGACGACCCTCACAACCTGACCTGGGTAATACCAGCGTAGGGAAGCGATGGAAAAGCTGGTTTCCTGAGTTGGCAAGCCGCACTCTAGCCGGAGGCGGCTTTTTTATTTTGAGATGTCTCTCTTCACGTTTTCGGAGAAAGGATCGCCACTATGAGCCAGGCACCTGTCAAAACAGGACCCTCAAATGGGGCCGCGCTGGATCCCATCAGTTCGCCGCTCACCACCGCGCCATTTCCGGCATCGCGCAAGATATATGTACAGGGATCGTTGCCGGAGGTGAGAGTTCCGATGCGCGAAATCGACCTGGCTCCGTCGCCGGGTGCAGGACACCAGGAACCAGTCGCTAATCCACCAGTGACTATCTACGACACCTCCGGCCCATACACTGACCCGAATGTCTCCATCGATGCTCGCGCAGGCTTGGCGCCCTTGCGACGTGTCTGGATCGAGGGACGGCAGGATGTTGATGAACTCGCTCAGATTTCGTCTCAGTACGGCCGGTTGCGAGCCCAGGATCCAAAACTGGAAGGCCTTCGGTTCCGTCACATCCGAAAACCTCTGAAAGCAAAGTCCGGCATGAATGTCACGCAGTTGCATTACGCTCGCAAAGGCATCGTGACTCCGGAAATGGAATTTATCGCCATTCGCGAGAATCAATCGCGTGAATTGAAGAGCACGCCAAACGGCGCAGAGCCTCACCATGGCGGTGGCGTGGTCCAACATCTCGGCCAGGCCTGGGGAGCCCGTATTCCCGATCGAATCACGCCGGAATTCGTCAGGGATGAAGTGGCCCGGGGACGGGCAATCATTCCCGCCAACATCAACCACCCCGAAAGCGAACCGATGATCATCGGGCGCAACTTTCTGGTGAAGATCAACTCCAACATCGGGAACTCCGCCGTCGCCTCATCGATAGACGAAGAAGTGGAAAAGATGATTTGGTCGATTCGCTGGGGAGCCGACACGGTCATGGATCTATCCACCGGCAAGAACATTCACGAGACGCGCGAATGGATCATCCGGAATTCCCCGGTTCCCATCGGCACGGTGCCGATCTACCAGGCGCTCGAAAAAGTGAACGGCA
The DNA here is from genome assembly GCA_036820725.1 of Nitrospiraceae bacterium. Classification (GTDB taxonomy): domain Bacteria; phylum Nitrospirota; class Nitrospiria; order Nitrospirales; family Nitrospiraceae; genus DASSBQ01. Next base: position 4,244 of record DAISKX010000208.1, on the reverse strand, counting down.
AGGCCGAAGACCTCACCTGGGAGATCTATCGTGATACGCTCATCGAGCAGGCCGAACAGGGCGTCGATTACTTCACCATTCATGCCGGTGTCCTCCTGCGATATGTCCCCTTGACCGCCAAGCGCATGACGGGGATCGTCTCCCGTGGCGGGTCCATCCATGCCAAGTGGTGCTTAGCGCATCATCAAGAGAACTTCGCCTATACCCATTTCGAGGAGATCTGCGACATCATGAAGGCGTATGATGTGTCCTTTAGCCTGGGAGATGGCCTTCGACCCGGCTCCATCGCCGACGCCAATGACGAGGCCCAGTTTGCCGAACTGGAGACTCTGGGAGAATTGACCAAAATCGCCTGGAAACATGATGTCCAGGTCATGATTGAAGGGCCGGGGCACGTGCCGATGCACCTCATTCAAGAGAATATGGAAAAACAGTTGAAGGAATGCCAGGAAGCGCCGTTCTATACCCTGGGGCCGCTGACGACCGATATCGCACCAGGCTACGACCACATTACATCCGGTATCGGCGCCGCGATGATCGGATGGTATGGGTGTGCCATGCTCTGTTACGTCACGCCCAAAGAACATCTCGGCCTTCCCAACAAGGAAGACGTCAAGACAGGCGTGGTCACCTATAAAATTTCAGCCCATGCCGCAGATCTGGCCAAAGGGCATCCCGGGGCACAAGCCCGCGACAATGCGCTCTCGAAGGCGCGGTTCGAATTCCGTTGGGATGACCAATTCAATCTTTCCCTCGATCCGGATACCGCCCGAGCGTTCCACGATGCGACGTTGCCGGATCATGCGGCGAAAGTCGCTCATTTCTGCTCCATGTGCGGACCGCACTTCTGTTCCATGAAAATTACGCAGGATGTGCGCGATTACGCCGCGCAGAAGCAGTTGGAGGAACAGCAGGCGATACAGATCGGCATGAAAGAGAAATCGGAAGAGTTTCGAAAAGCAGGATCTGAGATTTACCTGTAAGATTCGGCATAGATAAGGATGCTCAAAACAGTTTTCCAACGAGACCGCAGGGAGCGAGGCCACCGAGGCGTATTGTCAGATAGGTACGTCGAGGAGGATGAGCGACCGAGAACGACGTTGGAGGCTGTTTTCAGCATCCGTTGAGGAGTGCTCCATGGCCAAGCCAAAACCAGCGCCGTTGCGTGAGCGCGACATTACCAGGCACATCGCGCGGGAATACTACAAAGAGTTCGATCAACTCATCGAGAGCGACGTAATCATCGTGGGTGCCGGACCCTCCGGCTTGATCTGCGGTCATGATCTCGCGGCGATGGGATTCCGGACGCTCATTGTCGAGCAGAGTCTGGCACTGGGTGGAGGGTTTTGGTCCGGAGGCTATCTGATGAACAAGGCGACGATCTGCGCTCCGGCACATGAGATCCTCGAAGAAGTCGGTGTCCCGTGCAAAGCTGTCAGGGACTGCGAGGGCATGTACATCGTCGATCCTCCTCATGCGACCGGCGCACTGATTGCCGCGGCATACAGAACCGGGGCCAAAATCCTGAATCTCACCCGCGTGGTAGATTTGATTCTCAGAAAAGACGGTATTCTCGAAGGGATTGTCGTGAACAGTACGACGGCCGAAATGGCCGGACACGATATCATCCATGTCGATCCGATCGCCTTGGAAAGCAAACTCGTCGTGGATGCCACGGGGCACGATGCGGTCGTGGTCAATCTCTTGAACAAGCGAAATCTGTACAAACCGGTGCCGGGCAACGGGGCAATGTGGGTGTCACGATCGGAAGAAGAGGTGATGGACAGAACCGGAGAAGTGTATCCGAACTGCTTCGTCATCGGGCTTGCCGTAGCGGCCGTATTCGGTACGCCTCGGATGGGCCCGGCCTTTGGCTCCATGCTCCTGTCTGGACGTTACGGGGCGGAGTTGATTAAGAAGAAGTTGAAGCAGGAATGATCGCAGGTCCGGTCGCTGAACAGCCCGGTCGTGCTAAGACCCTGCCGCCTCTCGATTTCGGCGGCGCGCATAGACTCGGCACTCCTCGTCCGTCGCGCCATGCGCCCCATCCCCCAGTGGGACCCTTTCGCTGTGCGCGTCCGGGCTCCCGTACAGCGCCACCCGCGATCAACCATGGGGTAGGATGGTAGTGATGGATGTACAAGATTTCATGATCCAGGGAGAAGGACACGAGGAAGATAAGCGGGAGGCGTGGACCCTTTTTCAGCAGGCCTACGGGCATCAGATGAAGGGGGAACTCGAGGAAGCCGTGAGTCTATACAAGAAATCGCTCGACATCCACGCGACCGCGGAAGCCTATACGTTTCTCGGTTGGACTTACAGTTTCATGGGAAAGTTGGATGAGGCGATAGAGGAATGCTATAAAGCCATCGACCGGGATCCGGATTTCGGAAATCCGTATAACGATATCGGCGCGTATTTGATCGAGAAGGGACAGTTAGACGAGGCCATCCCTTGGTTTGAAAGAGCCATGCAAGCCAGGCGTTATGAAAACCCGGCGTTTCCCCATTTAAATCTGGGAAGAGTACATGAACGTCAAGGGAAGTGGGCTGAAGCGATCGAATCTTATAAGCGGGCACTGACGCTCAATCCGGAGTATGCCCTGGCGAAGAAAGCGCTGGGACGCCTGATCAGTTCTATGAACTGATCTCTTACCGGCGCATGCCTCTCTAGGTTCATCCGACCTGGAAGCCGAGTTTTCTAACGATTGTAAAAGAATTGACGATCACGCTATGCCAACCATACTCGTTGCGATCAACGACATCTTCTTTTATACCAAGTTGCGCGATGCGCTCAAACCGCACGGATATACCCTTGAACGGGCTCGGTCCCAGGATGAGGTTCAACACAAAGCCGCACTGGCTCAGGTATCCGCAGTCGTTCTGGACATGAACGACCCGGGCGTCGATGGTTTGAAAGCCCTACAAGACGTGCGGTCCGATGCCCAGCTCAATACCCTGCCGGTTCTGGCATTCGCCAACCACGAGGAAGTCGCAACCTGGCAACGGGCAAGAGAACTGGGGGTGACCAAGATCGTCTCCCGCAATGAGTTCTCTTCGCGCACACGAGAGCTGGTGGAAGAAATTCTTCACACACGAGCAACAGGAACGACTCCTCCACCGTCTCCCCCACAACAATAGCTGTTCTTATGAAACAATCGCGTTTGCACGATCGCCACACCACGCTGGGAGCCGAGATGCGGGAGTCATCCGGATGGACAGTGCCGGCCCACTATGGAGACGTCGCCGCCGAACATGCCGCGGTCCGCCATCAAGTCGGAATTGCAGACTTGTCTCATCGGGGAAAACTCCGTGTCACCGGCGATGACCGGGTGAAATGGCTCCAGAGTGTTATCAGCAATGACATCCTGCCCGTTCAACCCGGTCACGGTCGATATTCCAGTTTCCTGACACACAAGGGTAAGATGCTGACCTATTTCCGGGTCTATCAGCAGCCGGACAGCATCATGATCGAAGACGTCGGTGAAATCGGTGATCTGACGTACCAATCGCTTCGAAAATTTCTTCTTTACGGAACCAAGGCAAAGCTGGAGAATTGTGCCGAGACCTGGGGACTCCTCTTGGTGAGCGGACCTCAAGCCGCGGACGTCCTTCGAACAGCCTTCGGCCATGACGTCACGCGCTTGGACATATTGGATTTTCTCGTGGCCGACATCGACCACCACCAGGCCATGGTGATGCGGACGGAAGAAACCGGCGAAGCGGATTTCGAGATCATGCTGCCTTCGGATGCAGATGCCATAGGGCCGGCGTGGGATCAGCTCCTGAAAGCCGGACAGGCTCTTGGGATCAGGCCCTTTGGAACTCAAACTCGGGAGGCCCTACGCATGGAAGCGGGTCTTCCGCTGGCGGGGCCGGACTTAAATGAGGAGGTTGTTCCCCCGGAAGCCAATCTGGAAGGCAAGGCGTTCAGTCTGTCGAAAGGCTGTTACCCAGGTCAGGAAGTGGTCGCCAGGATGGATACCTATGGAAGCGTGCGCCGCCGGCTCGTTGGGCTGCTGATCGATGGGGCGAGCGTCCCGCCAAGGGGAGCCAAATTGTTCAGCGGAGATCGCGAGGTGGGATGGGTCAGCAGCGCAGCCCGTTCGCCGCAACTGCAATCGGTCATCGCGTTCGGATATCCGCTACGGGAGTTCACCCCGGCCGGCACTGCGCTCGCGGTCGACATCGGGGGCGCACGCCACAATGCGGTCGTTCACACCCTCCCTTTTTATACCCGCACAT
>DAISKX010000207.1:0-6741 GCA_036820725.1 Nitrospiraceae bacterium | reverse complement strand
AAGACGATCATCGTGATGGCTTTGGCGCCGGGCGGCTATGACGTCGCTCAGCAGGCACGTATCAGACCCGTGGCCCTCATCGGCTGCCTTTTCCTCCTGGTTTCAGCGATATTGTTATCAGGAAGTCCCGTGGATGGCACTCCGGTGTTCGGCTATATGGCGGCCTTCTGTCTCCTGGCTGGGCTCACTTGCTTGGTTCCCATGTGTATCCAGACTGTACACGGATGGAGCAAGACGACACAAAGGGTCAACCAGGTTTCCACCGGCCACGCCATCCGGCAGATTGCAGCCGAGCAAATCGCCCGTGCTGCGACCAGAAGTGCGGTCACCGTGTCCGCGCTGTTAGTGGGGGTGGCCATTATGGTGGGTGTGGTCATGATGGTACGAAGCTTTCGGCATACCGTGGAACTTTGGATCGACCAAACGGTGATGGCGGATTTGATTGTGGCACCTCATGCATGGCTCCAGGGTACTCAGAGCAGTTCCGCAGACAAGACCCTCCCGGTGTCCCTGCGCGACCGCATTCAATCGGTGGAGGGTGTCGCGGCTGTGGACACCTATCGCGACATTAGAGTGTTGATAACCGGTAAGTCCGTCGCCCTTGTGTCCCGAGACCTTCGGATGCATGCAGAACGGAGCCGCTATCTGTTCCTGTCAGGCGACTCTCGAGCGATCTTGCACGAGACAGTCGACCGCGGGGCGGTCGTGGTCTCTGAAGTGCTCGCTCAAAGATTGGCCGTGGTTCAAGGCGGGATGTTGGAGCTTCCGACGTCCTCAGGCATACGGTCGTTTCCCGTCCAGGGGGTATTTTACGATTATGCGACCGACGGCGGGAAAATTGTCATGGACCGGGCGACGTACCAACAATGGTGGAACGACGATGCGGGCGCGACCGTGTTTCCCGTATACATGAAAGAAAATCAGGATCTTGCACAGGTCCGTCAACGTATCGTCCGCCGCATGGCCGAGGGCAATGAAGACGGCGTGGTGCCGTCAATCATCAGCAACCGCGAACTGCGCAAAGAAATCCTGGATATTTTTGACCGTACGTTCGTCTTGACTTATGCGTTGGAGACGATCGCCGTGCTGATCGCGATCCTTGGCATTGTGAACACGCTCGTTACATCGGTGTTGGAGCGAAGACGAGAATTTGCCATTTTGCAAGCGCTCGGCGCCAGCGAGCGGCAGATCAAGCTGCTTGTTCTCTGGGAATCGATATATCTGGCGGCTATCGGGACCTTCCTCGGTGCGGTGGGTGGGCTTTTGCTCTCGAGTATTCTCATCAAGGTGGTGAACAAACAGTCATTCGGCTGGACGATTCAGATGGAGTGGACGCCGGAGATCTGGATAGAGGCAGTCGTAATCGCGGCAGGGGTGGCGCTACTCGCTGGTTGGTGGCCGGCCAGGTGGGCGTCCAAGCAGCCTATCGTAGACGGACTTCGTTATGAGTGACCATCGGTGACGGCCGTCACGGCGGATCGGTTCATGTTCGGATGCGTCCGATCATCCACTTGGATATGAAAGCCGAGGTCCGTGATCATTCGCCACACCTCCGGTGCGGGTTGGCCCGGCGTCGTCAGATAGCCGTTGACGAAAACGGAATCCGCCGGATAAAGCGCAAGAGGTTGGAGGGATCGGAGATTATGTTCTCGACCGCCGGCGATGCGTATCTCTGTCTTCGGGTGTAAGAAGCGGAAAAGGCAGAGCACTTTCAGGCAGCGTTGCGGCGTCAACTGATCGCAGTGTTCCAACGGCGTCCCACTCGCGGGATGCAGCGTGTTGATGGGAATGGAATCCGGCTTGATTTCACGCAACGCGAGGGCTAAATCGATGAGGTCCTCGTCGGTTTCTCCCATGCCCACTATCCCCCCGGAACAGATTTCCAGTCCGGCAGACCGGGCGTTGCGTATCGTGTTGAGCCTATCTTGAAACGTGTGCGTCGTGCAGATCGATGCATGGTAGGCTTCACTCGTATTGAGGTTGTGATTGATGCGGTCGACTCCTGCTGCTTTCAACTCTTTTGCCTGGGATTCACTCAACAGACCCAGGGAGCAGCATACCTGAATAGGATTGTTCCGCTTAATGGCTTGCACAGCTCCTGAAATCTCGGTGATTTCCCGGTCCAGCGGACTGCGTCCGCTGATGACGATACAATACCGCTGGGCCTTGGCTGATGCCGCTCGACGAGCCCCATCGACCATTTGATCGGATGACTGTAGCCCATATCGATCGATAGGTGCCGTAGAGATCGAGGATTGCGAGCAGTAATGACAGTCTTCCTGGCACGCGCCGCTCTTGGCGTTCAGCAGCATCTGTAGCCTGACGGTGGTCCCGAAATAGCGGCTGCGAACCCGGAATGCCGCGTGCAGAACCTCGAGCAATCGTTCATCAGGGGATTGCAGGACCGCGAGGCACTCGGATCGGGTCAAGGGAAGTCCGTCTAGGGCCTTATCTGACAGGGCAAGAAAATCGATCATCTCGGGGAACTCCTTCATACCTATGTCGCGCATGCCGCATGTTGAGACCTCGTTCTCCTTCGCGGTCGAATCGTCGGGAAAGCGTTGAAAACCTACACGGTTTCGAATGGAGATGCAATGCCCTGATAGGGCACCGTGCGAAGGCGGGCCGTGGTCCTCTCCCGATCGGTGTCGGACTGCGTCGCGTCAAGCCACGGGAGTGCGGCGTACGTGTTCCAGAGGCCGCAACGGCGGCACCGGCCCGACCATTCGATCAGCTGGTGATGACAATGTGTGCACAGGTAGGGAACCACCACCCGCTTCTTGAAGCTCAGCGCCTTTTTTAATTCGCCGACGGCTTCTTCCATGTGTTGTTTGCGAAGATAGAGGTTTGCCATGATCTTGTGATATTCCACCAGTTGATCGTGGGGGCTGTCGAGTGTGGACAGAATATCGTAGGCGTCGTCGACCATCTCCAAGCGGTAATAGAGCTTGCCGAGATAGAACTGGATCACGACATTGTGTGGATCGAGTTGCAACGCTTCTTGGTACACCCGGATGATTTCATCCGGCTCGCCCAATTCCAGGAATAGCTCTTCAAGTCGGTGCAGGATAATCACACTCTTGGTCTTGGCATAGATTTTTTTCAAAATCTCGACGGCATTCTTCGTCTTACCTTCCCGGACGAGGATCTCGCCGATGCCGACGTATGCCGGCAGAAACGTCCGGTCTTTCTTGATGGCGCCGCGAAAATAGCGTCGCGCCTTGTCCGGATGACCACGTTCCAGCAGTTGGCGACCGACTTCATACATGCATCCGATGAGGAGATCGGTTTCGGCCCTCTTTTCCGGCGCAGGCAAATTGGCCTTCACCAAGCGATGCTGGATCTCCAGCGCATCGCTCCACTTCTCAAGCCGAATATAAAGATCCCGCTTGCGGATCAGCGCGGTCAGGTTCTCCGGCTCGATCTGAAGAATGTTCTGCAGCGCTTGGAGGGCCTCTTCATATCGCTTTGCACTCTCGAGATCCTTGGCCAGTTCCAGCAGCACTTCGACATTACGTTCCTCGATGCGATGTGCTTGCTGATGCAGGCGGATAGCCTCGACGAAATTGTTTTCCGAGCGATAGATGTTGCCGAGCCACAGCAACGAATCGGTCCGGTTGGGATCGATGACCAATGCGCGTTCAAACAGGCTCACGGCCTCTGCGGTGCGTTTCGACATAAACGCGTGCGTGCCGTCGCGATGAAGGGCGTCGACCTTTTCTTTCCGCCGGGCCAATCGACTGGTCCGCCAATTGAGGATCACGTGCGATGTTTGATGAGCACTGACCGTGATGGCGACCGCGATCGCGCCGACGGCAATGGCGAGAAGCACCAACGAGACCGTATTGAGTTCAAAGATCGAGGTGGGGCTCGTTCTGATGGTCACGGTGCCGGGATTCAGTTCGCGGAAATAGCTGTAGATGAACGTTCCGGTACAGATCAGAAAAATCGTGACGAGTAAACGGAACATCCTACACTCGTTTTCGCGTGCGGGTAGTACGGGTGGTCACGGGACGTGACAATAACGGTGCGCGTGGCTGTCGCTCGGAGGGCAATCGAACGCGCGCGGCATCTCCCCACAATTTTTCGAGGGCATAGTGCTCGCGGATATCCCTCAGAAAAATGTGGACAACCACATCGCCGAAGTCCATGAGCATCCATTTCGCCGACGAGGCGCCTTCAGTGCTGAGCGGCAGGTACCCCTGACTGGAAAGGAGTCCGTCGACGTGGTCCGCGATAGCCCGAACTTGCCGTTCCGAGTCTCCGGAACAGATGACCAAATAATCGGCGACTGAGGTCAGTTTGGCGATATGGAGGATGAGGACATCAGTGGCCTTCTTGTCGAGAATCGCCCCGGCAATCGCGAGAGCCTTCGCCTTGGATTCCAGTACGATCGCTGTCCTCCACGTAGAGTCCGTGCTGAATTATATAAGATTCAACGGAGGGGGGCAACAAGTTCGCCACGCTCCGGCCCTGCTGGATTCGCCGTCTGATATCGGAGGCCGACACCTCGCAAGGCGGAACGCGCAGGAGGGTCAGGCGCACTCCGTCTACAACCGGGCAATCAAATCGGTCCCGCTCGCCTGCATCCAGGCCGTCCAGTGAGTCTCGCGGTACTTCAGGGACGAGCGCCATGGCCGCAAGCCGGCTGAACGAAACGGCGGGGCGGGAAAGGACGACAAAGTGACAGGAGCGGAGGAGGAGGGCCGGTTCTTTCCAGGAGGGGAGATCAACAAATGCATCGAGACCGATGATAAAAAAGAGGTAGGCGCCGGGCCCGTAGACTTCCTGAAGTGCGCAGACGGTGTCAATCGAGTAGGATTTTCCCGTGCGGCGAAGTTCGATATCCGAGACCGCAAAGGACGAATGCCCCTGGACCGCCAGCCGGACCATAGCCTCGCGGTGTGCAGCCGGTGCGAGAGCATGGTGCTGTTTGTGTGGAGGATCGCCGGTCGGAAGGAAGAGGATACGATCCAACTGCATCGCGTCGCGTGCCTGCCCGGCGATCGTGAGATGGCAGCGATGGACCGGATTGAAGGTTCCCCCGAGAAGACCCAGACGCATAACAGGAGGAGTCACTTCGAGCCGGCCGGGAAGGTGTGCACGAAGGGTATCATCAGTCGAGAATTACGAGATTGTCACGATGAATGACTTCTTCATACTCCTGCAACCCCGGTAGCTGTTGAATGTCTGCGGTCTTAAGCCCTTTGATCCTGGTCAGGATCTCCGCAGAAAAATTGACCAATCCCTTCGCGAACTCCTTTCCTTCCTTATTCGTGCAGCTGACCGGATCTCCGGCTTCAAATTGCCCGCTGATATCGAGAATGCCCGTCGCCAGGAGGCTCCTGCCTTTGTGCACCAACGCCTCCACGGCGCCGTTATCCAGCGTCACGGCCCCTCGAGCGCGCAATGTGAATGCAATCCAATGTTTCCTGCTGGTCAAACGACGACTGCGGGCAAGAAAAAGACTGCCGCCCGGCTTGCCGGCCAGAGTCGATGACAAAAGACCGGGAACTGTCCCGTTCAGAATCAACGTCGAGACGCCATACTCGGCTACTTTTTTGGCGGCCCGCACTTTAGTCGCCATGCCACCGGTTCCCTCTAATGTCGAGGACAGTCCTGCGAGCCGCTCGATGTCCTCGTTGATGTCGGATATCAGAGGGATCAGCGTCGCGGAGGGATTTTTACGGGGGTCTTCCGTAAAAAGTCCGTCCACGTCCGAGAGAATCACGAGCAAATCTGCATCGACAAGATGGGCAACCTGTCCCGCCAGTGTATCGTTGTCACCGAATCGAATTTCCTCCACCGCCACGGTATCATTTTCATTGATGATCGGCACCACTCCGAAACTGAGGAGTGTCTGCAAGGTATGTCTGGCATTGAGAAATCGCCGGCGGTCCGCGAGGTCTTGATGGGTCAGTAAGATCTGAGCGACCCTGAGACCCAGAGGTTCGAAAGCCTTTTCATACGCCCACATCAGCCGGCTTTGCCCGACGGCTGCCGCGGCTTGTTTGACCGGGAGGCTCTTGGGATATTCTCGCAGCCCTAATTTGGTAATGCCGGACACAATCGCGCCGGAAGAGACAACCAAAATCTCGCATCCTCTCGAGCCGCAGGAAGCAATTTCGGCGGCCAAGCGTTCGATGCGGTCCGGGCATAATCCGGTCGCGCGCGAGGCGACCAGACTGCTTCCGATCTTGATCACCAGGCGTTTGGCCTGGGTCAGGAGTTCGTCTCGCACGGTGCCTTACGGAATGCCTCCATGTGACGGCCAAGGAACTGCACAAGGTCATCCAATCCTTCGCGCGTGGCGGCAGAAATAGGCAGGAATGTCAGCCCGCGCTGCTCGCAATATTGGTGGAGTCGCTCAAGTCGTTCGCCGCCGCCTTTGACGTCAAGTTTTGTACCGACGACTGCAAAGGGGCGCGTCGTCAGACCGGGATCGTAGGCCCCCAGTTCATGCCGCATGATCTCGAAACTGCGGACAGGATCCTCCGTTGCCCATTCGGACACATCCACCAAGTGCAGAAGGCACAGAGTCCGTTCGATATGCTTGAGGAACTGAACCCCCAGTCCTTTGCCTTCATGGGCGCCTTCAATGAGACCGGGAATGTCAGCCACGACGAAACTCTGCTCTTCTGTCCACCGGACGACGCCGAGATTAGGGGTCAGTGTGGTAAACGGATAATTTGCAATCTTAGGCCGGGCGGAAGAGATCGCGGCAATCAAGGTTAATTTTCC